>JAXJTR010000106.1:0-44153 GCA_036309465.1 Acutalibacteraceae bacterium | reverse complement strand
TTAATGTTAACTACTTATTTTTTATTATTAATTCATTACAGTATTTTAGAATATTATAATTTTAGAATATTCTAATAAATTTAAACCGCAAGCCTTTGAAAAAGCTTGACTTAATTTACTAATTTTCATAACTGTCATTATTATATACATTCTTCTCGTTAGCATTAATGTGGTTTTGGTAACCATTTATAATTGGTGTACCTTGAAAACCTTGATTTATACTGTCGCTTTGATATGTAGAAAAATTATTAGTTTGATATGTTTCAGCTACATTAACTGATTGGTATTCTGTATTGATGTTAGAAGAAGTATTATTGTCTGAAAATTGTACATTTGATGTACCATTGTTGTTAAACAATGCTCTCAATTTAGGTAAAAACAAAATAAAACCTATAATCATTCCACCTATTGAAATTATATATATAAATATATAGAACCATAAAGGGTAATTAACTAAACAGTATGGAAGTAATATTTGGTCTATCTCAGATTCTTCATATCCACTATCAATCAATACCGATTTAAGACATTCTTCTTCCTCCTGACTCATTTCAACAATCATACAATGAATTTTCAAAGCATCTTCTACATTCTCAGGAATTTCACCCTCATATTTACCCATTATCTCGTTATAATTCTTATCAGAATTTGAATATGTTATTAATTGTCCATTATCAAGTGGCAAAAAATAATATTCACTTACACCATCTTTTGCAACCGGACCATACCATTCATTTATATTTCCCTCAACAAATGTATCAGCCTTAGCTGTATCTGATGTAATAGAATGAAAATCAGGTAAATCACCAACACTTTTTACAGTTATTGAAATACCAAAAATCAATATAAATAACGATACAATCATCATTAATAATCCGGCAGTTGTTTTTTTAGTAATAATAATCATTATATTAATTCTCCTTTATATTTTTATAAAAATATTATTACATATATCATAATCTTTGGGACTACCACAACTATTGACATAAAGGCAAAAAGCAGTAGGCAGTGAAATTAATCACTGCCTACCTTTTATTTAACAAATATTGTTAAATATTAAATTATTTAGATGAAACGTTTACATTGAACTTATTGCTAGAACCCCAGCCTGTTGCTGTGAACATATTCTTACCTGCACCAAACTGTAGGTCATCTGTCTGGTTCCAGCAGTTCTCCCAAGTGTTGTCTGATGTACCACCGTTCATTCTCATGATGATTACATTTGTATAACCATCTGGAATTGTTGCCTGATACATATTTGAGCCAACGTTCATCATATTGATGAACTGCTCTCCACCGTTACCGTCCCAAGTATATACACAATATCTCTCGTTACCAACTGCAATAGCTGAATCGTTAAAGTATAGTGTATTGCTACCTACTGGTGTATCTGATGGGTTTGTTGGATCGATAACTATATCTCCACCTGATGTAACATTAACAGTAAACTTATTATCAGCACCCCAGCCTGTTACTGTGAACACGTTCTGGCTTGAGCTAAATGTTAAGTCATCTGTCTGGTTCCAACAGTTCTCCCAGTTGTTATCTGTTGATTCACCGTTCATTCTCATAATGATTACGTTTGAATAACCATCTGGAATTGAAACCTGATATTTGTTAGCACCAGCGTTTGTCATATTGATGAACTGCTCGCCGCCGTTGCCGTCCCAAACATATACGCAATATCTCTCGTTACCAACTGCAATAGCAGCATCGTTAAATGTAAGTACATTGCTACCTACTGGTGTTGATGTTGGTGTGTCTGTTGGTACTGTTGGATCAACTGGTGTTGAGCCCTGAACTCTTGTGCCAACATTGTATGGATTATCCATACCTACTAGGTATCTCATAACACTTAGAACGTCAACTAGTGTAATCTCTGAATCGCCGTTTACATCAGCTGCATTCTTGTTCTTATCTGATAGAGTTGTTAGGCCAACCATAGCCTTCTGCATAACTGAACAGTCTTTTAGATTTACTTTGTTATTGCCGTCAGCGTCACCCTTGATGTAGCTTTCGCCACCTACTACTGGTGATGTTGGTGATGTTGGTGATGTTGGTGATGTTGGTGATGTTGGTGATGTTGGTGATGTTGGTGATGTTGGTGTTACTACGCTACCACCTTCGCTGTACTCTTTCCAGCTGTTACCGCTACCAAATAGATGTGAAGAACCACCGATTGATAGACCTGGCTGCATATCTGCAGGGTATCTGTTTGATGTGCCATCAACACCATCTGAGAAGATTATAGAAGCTGACTCGTAACCCTCTGGTAGGTCATAGTAGTAATAACCTGACTTAGCTGACTTGTTTGTTAGCTGTACACCTGGCCAAGCAGCAACAGCCTGAGCTGATTCACCGTCGCCTGTGTAGATGTAAGCATAAACTTTGCTCCAGTTATAAGCACTGTTATCAAAATAAACTGTTGTGCCCTTATTTGTCTTCTGGAATGTGTATGTTGCTGTTACAGCAGCACCTGAAGCATTTGTAGCTGTAAGTGTTAGTGTTTGTGATGTTTCAAAAGCTTTACCCTCACCGATAGTAATTGTTTGACCATCTGTGAAAGATGTTGCAGCACCACCATCTAGTGAATACTTAGCATTTGTAACATTTGTTGCGTTTAGTTTTACAGATAATGTATCTGTCTTATATGTGTATGTGCCACCCTGTGTACCTGGAGTAGCTGAAATACCTGACTGTGGAACTGCGTTGTAAACAACAGCAATACCTGTGCTACCGATCTGACCCTTGATCTGACCGCCTGATACTGTAAATGTACCACCTGATACCTGATCTTTATAAGTACCGTCTTTCATCTTGTTAGCCTTAACGCTTACAGATGTTGATGAACCACCACAGTTTACAAGAACAACACCCTCTGTGCCACGCTCGTTATAAGCGATTGAGCCACTTGATGATAGGTATTCGCTCTGTCCTGCGAAGTAGTTGTGGAACTTATTAACCTCAGCAACTTCTTTGTTGAAGCACTGTGTTGAATAAATTTGACCAATATTACCACCACAGTGACCATTTGTACGAGCAAAGTAAAGTGCTGTAGCATTGTTACGAGAACCTACCATTGCCCATGTTTTATTAATATTAGAATCACTTACATAAGTTGAGTCTTTACTATTGTTTGAGTATGTATCGTGTGACTCTGCCCACATTACAATTTTGTTTGCAGCTGCACCCTTGTTGTAATAGCTGTTTGCTGCACCATTAGCATTACCGCCATTAACAGAATTACGAATATTGTTACTTGACTGGTTTTCAGTAACACTCATAAACTGTGTATACTCTGTGATTGCAGGACCACCTGTGTTATCAAGAACCTCACCATAATAATATGGAGTAAAGCCCTTTGAGCTCTTTGCATAGCTTGTTGTACCGTTGATTACAGTTGGCCAGAACTGGCTACCCTCACTTGGTACACCAATGTGCTTAGCAGCGTCGAAACGGAAACCGTCAACACCTACATCAATACATTCCTTCAAATAATTCAAAACATAGTTCTGAATCTTTGTGCTTTCTGTATTTAGGTCAGGAAGTCCTGACATTGAACCGTGTGTAATGCTGTAACGGTCGCCATAGTTAATATCTCTAAAGCCTTCTGAATGCCAACAGCTAGAGTCGTTTCTGATATCAGCAGGAATAGCTGATGATAAATCATAACCACTCTGGTTACCAAGGTGGTTAGCAACAACGTCAACGATTACCTTAATACCATACTTGTCTGCCTCTGTACATAGAGCTTGTAGGTCAGCCTTTGTACCTAGTGCACTGTTGCCAGTGTTATCAATCTCAAATGTAGCAGGCTGATAGTATACCCACCAAACACTGTTAGTTTTACCCTTTGTAGCCTCTTTTGCACGCTGAACTACTGATGTTTGTACAGCAGAATAACCAGCTGCAGCTATCTCTGGCAATTTAGCCTTAATATTGTTAAAAGACCACTGCCAAGCGTGTAGAATTACGCCGTCCTGAACATTGTCTTTTAAGCCATATTGGTTAGCCTTGCTAGTTACAGCACTAACAGTTGCATTTGAAGTTTCTGCCTTAGCAGTAGCAGCACTTGTTGTTACCGCAGAAGTAACAGCAACTGAAGAAACCATAGCAGCAGCAAGCATAACACTTAAAGCTTTTCTGCCCATTTTGTTTTTACTAAGAAACATATTAGTCTCCTCCTTTTCTAAACTCATCTCTGTTATTATAGCACAAGGGTGGTATAATTTGATATTGATTTTTTTGCAGAATATAAAATACTATTTTTGTATAAAATATATAGAAATAATATATCATAATTAAACCCAAGGAATATTTTTCTTAGTGTAGATGTAAAATAAAGGTGGATTTATTTATATTTACTAAATCATAGTAATAAGTTTTGTTTATATTTACCTGTCATCTGCAATCAGTATAGTAAATCTGCACAATTTAGTTAGCATATTTTTGCTATACTAAGTTTCCTAAAAAATATTTGTTCAATAGTAATAAATATTTACGTTTATAAGCATAGCTATTCATAAAAATTACATTATTATCACTAAAAATACTAATCATTATTTTTTGTAACACCAGCAATAATGATATGTTTAAGAATTATGTTCCAATTTGCAATTTCTGCAGAGGAATTATTACATTATAAATTATCGAATATTTTTAGTATGTATGAATTTTTCATTATAGCATAAAACAAAAATACTTATTTATCTAAATTATATAGTAACGTTTTGCGAATCATCAAAGCTAAACAATAATGTATTAGGTTATTACACAAAAAACGGTTGTGACAATCACAACCGTTTAAAAATTTGTAATGTTATATAAAAATTGCAAATATAATAAACTTCACAATATGAGCTAATGCGTGAGCAATCATAGCATAGCCAATACCGTACTTTCTAAAAGCCTCACCAAAAAGATATCCAGCTACACCATTTAGCACAAAGCATCTGATAACAATAAATGGTGTTAGCGTACCAAATATACCTATTGTTGCAGGAATGTGACCTAATGAGAAAACAAGAGCCGCAACTACATTTGCAATTACAAGTACTTTCTGTGGAATTTCTTCTCGTGAATACTTTTTAAAGAACACTTTCCATATAATTAGTGCCAAAAGAGCCATAAAGAAAAGTCTAAGCATAACTTCTTCAATAATGCCACCATAAAATATAGATGCAAGTATACCGTTTAACGAAAAAGAATCTATATTCGCAGACTGAATTTCAGGATATAATGCACCACCTGTAAAATGGTCTACACCAAGAAGTATACCTAAAAATACACCAAATATTAATGTAGTAACAATACTATTCTTTTTTAATGTAAATGGTTTATTAAGGTTTATTTTTTCTGTTATTATGTATCCAAAAAATCCGCACACTGTAGCATACAAAACAGTTTGCACTACTGTAATAAGTGTTAACATATCTACACCACCTACCTGAGCAGCAGCCTGATTTATAGCCTCTTTTGATTGTGTCTCTAGCATAAAAAATTGTGTGAATAAACCGCCTACAATTGCGATAGGCAAAAGTGATAATGTAAATAATATAGGTTTCTTAATTTTTTTCACTATTGTTCTCCTTTTCTGCATAAATCTCAATACAAAGACTTTTATGGTTACATTTTGGACAGGTTAATCGACGCATTTTAGGTGTGTGATACGCAAAGAAAGTGTCTTTAAAGCTTGGTTTAAAAACTTCGTGGCACTCTGGGCAAATATAGGCAGTATGTTCAAAGTAATATTTTGATACACATATACCATAAATAATTGAAATGATTAGCCATAAAGCAAACAACCACCACATACCCATTGTAATCCACATTGCTAGTGTCACCCAAAATAAGATGGTAACAGGTGTTCCTGTGAGAACAAGCATTATTCTCATTTTTGTAAGTTGATTTTTATTTTTCATAAAATTAGCTATATCTCCTATGGATTCAACGGAGAAATTTTCTACCTCTTTCATTTCCTTTTTTATGCTCTCTATAATAGAAAGCTGTTTTTGTCGCTCTTGAACTTCTTCTTTAAGTGATTGCTCTTGTTGCTCAAGAAGAACTGAAATTATACTATTTGTATTATCTTCTTGGAACATTGCAATTATACTATTAATAGGAAGTCCTGCCTCACGAAGAAAACAGATTATCTTCATTTTTCTTAGGTCGTCATCATTATATAGTCGGCGACCACCTTCTGTTAACTCGCTTGGAACTAAAAGATTTCTTGAATCATAATATTGCACAGTTCTGACTGACACACCGCAGATCTTTGCAATTTCTCCTGTTGTGTACTTTGACATAGCTTTTTCCTCCTTTTCAACGCCAGTATATGCTATCACCTAGCGTTATAAGCAATACCTTACGCAGGGTTATTTTTAAAATTTTTTGTATTTTTTTAAATTTTATCATAAAACCAACGACTTTTAAAGTTATCTAAAGTTTTTTTCGAGAACACAACATTTAAAACATTTTTGTAAAATCGAATCGGTTAGATGAGCCAACCTATGTTCACTCTATAGAAATATTAAAAACTTATGAAATTATTACCATAAAATTTCTGTTGTTTAACATATAGATTTTTTTGAAATAAACTTTTAAAAAAAATATTAAAGGGAGTACCGTCTAAAACTGTACTCCCTTTTGAATTATACCCTAAAACAGAAAGATATTATTACGAATATCTCTCCGATTTTTTAAAGTATTTGTTATTTAATATTACTATTTGTAAATCTTATTTAGATGTATAATAAGTAAATTTACAGATTTCTCTTTCCTCACCTTGGTAGTTTCCCATACCCTCAAACTCTTTTACAAAGCCTGTTTTCTCTAAAACCTTAACTGATGCTTTATTTTCTGTTACGCAAATTCCAAGCATTTCGGTAATATTTAACTTTTCCATAATAACAGGTAAAAATGCTTTTACTGCCTCGGTTGCATAGCCTTTACCTGTATATGCCTTACCAATGTGATATCCGATTTCCCACTTACCGTCATCAAATGGTACAGCTTGAACATAACCTATGTTAGTACCGTCTGTAAGTAAAACAGGATACACCAACGGACCGTCACCATTTTTGTATACACTCATAAGAAATTCTACAGTTTCTCTTGCGTCATCAATTGTTTCAAAAACTTCGTCCGGATTAAATCTTCTGTTGTCCTCATCAAGAGAATTAAGATGAACTGCTTCTGCCATATCTGTTGTAAATTCTGTTATCATAAGTCTATCTGTTGTAATATTCATAATTTTTTCCTCGCTATTTTCAAATGTTTTGTAGTCGGTGTACTCTAGCACACCATTAATTGTTTCCAGAGCATTTTCATAAAGCTCCTTTACCATTAGGCACTCAGGTGCTGGAAGACCTATACTTTCTCCTGCTATTATACCAAAGTCGGCAGAAGTTTTAAAGCCTCTGCTTCTGTAATTTTGCGGATTACCCTCAGCAATAACAGCCTTAAAGCCCATTCCCTTTGCTTTTTCAAAGCCTGCTTCTATAAGCTCCTTTGAAATATGCTGACGTTGTAACTCTGTTTTTACTGCAACAGGGTTTAAAATAAGTAGCTCATCTTCATATTTTCCTCCCAAATGAATTTTTGAAAACATTGCGTATCCAATAACTTCGTCATTATCATCTACCATAATAAGCTCTAGCTCTGGTACATAAAATCTAAGGGAACGAATTTCTTCAGTTATGTTTACAACAATCTGTGCATCTTCAGCACTTTCTGAATTTGTAAATGTTCTTCTAAGCATATCAATAGATGGTTTAAGATACTTTTCTTCCATTGATTTAATAGTTCTACTATTTTTAAGCTTTTTCACTAACACTCTATTGTCATCTCCCCAATAACCAATACGATTTTCAAGATATTCATATCCAAATTTTTCATAAAGACCAATATGGTCAGTTGCTACATATACTTTGTCAAAACCTTTTTCTCTTGCCACATTTTCTGCATAGTTCATTAACTTTTCTGAATATCTGTTGCCACGATATTCAGGCATTGTATAAACAAAGCCAATCCAAGGATACATACTTTCATCTCTTACAGTATCCTGACGAGTTAATGTTAAAAATGCTACAAGATTGTCACCGTCCATAAGTAAATATAAATCTCCCTCGCCACCAAGTAGAGAGTAAAATTTGTTTTCCTTTAAAATTGCTGTTAAGAACTCAGCTGCAGACCAATCTACTGCTTCAAGTTTTTCTAAAAGCTCTTGCTTTATATCACTATCAAAATAATTTATAATATTCATTTTAAAATTTACCCTTCTTTCTTTTTTTATCGCCTATTCTTAAAGCTTTTTGCCATTGTTCTTTTCGTTTTAAATAATCCTCTTTGCTTTCACTATACTTTGCTTCTGCCTTTATCTTCTTATAGCTTTCCAATCTGCTATAGTCAAGCTCGCCTTTTTCTATTGCTTTAAGCACTGCACAGTCAGGTTCGTTTTCGTGCTTACAATCACGGAATTTACACATACCAATGTATTTTTCAACATCATCAAAAGCATTGCTTAACCCCTCTGATATATCCCACATTCCAAGCTCACGCATTCCAGGAGTATCTATAATCATAGCACCGTTAGAAAGCTTAATAAGTTCTCTATGAGTAGTTGTATGTCTACCCTTGCTGTCATCTTCACGAATACCATTTACATCCATAATTTTCTCATTTGCAAGAGTATTAACAAGGCTTGACTTGCCTACACCTGATGAGCCTAAGAAAACAAGCGTCTTACCTTTTTGTAAATATTTAGAAAGCTTATCTAATCCAAAGCCTGTTTTTGAACTTACTATATGAGTTTCCACATTTTCGGCAACACGACTTGTTTGTAAAATATATGGCAAATAGTCATCAGTTAAATCTGCCTTTGTAAGGACAATTATAGGTTCTGCACCTGACTGACGAGTAGCAGTTAAATATCTTTCTAATCGTTTAGGGTTAAAATCTTGATTCAGCGATTGCATAATAAATACATAGTCAAAATTTGCAGCAATAGCTTGCTCACCCCTACCCTTGTCAGGGTCACGACGTGAAAAGAATGTTTTACGCTTTAGGGTAGCTATAATTCGGCTGTCGCCATCTGCAACATAATCTATTAAAACAAAATCTCCTACTGTTGGAAAATCTTCATTTTCATAGTAATATTCCTTAGATTTAAGCTGAGCAAATCCCTCACCAAATTCAGACACTATTCCAAATCGACCCTTATGAACTGCTGTTATACGTGCTGGTGTACCAATTTTATTTTCTGGGTTCATATCCCAATTATATCCAAAATCAATTATATTCAACGGTTGTTCCTCCAAAATCAGTTATTTTATCTGTTATTTTTTCCTTAAAAATTCGAGCTAACTAAAAATGGACGCAAAAATGCCGCAGAAAGTAACCCTTAGAGGATTTCTGCGGCTGAAAAAGGTATAAAAAGACACACCCCTTACGAGTGTGTTAAAACGTCAGTCTTAAAATCACGAAAGGTTCCTTAAAACGGCACGACAAACCAAAGGGTACAATACACCCCATTACTAATAAACCGTGCCAATATTCAGTTAGCGGTTGATTACCTCGCTAAAAATCATATTAATTCTCCTTTCTCGTTTGCCATAAAATATACTCAGCAAACCTTAACTGACCATAATATACCACTTAAATTTTATTTTGTCAACTGTTTTTTAAATATTTATAAGAGCATATCAGAAAACTAAAAACAACTTACTGCTTTTATTTTAAGATATGCTCTAACAAAACGCTACATTAAATATTATCTAAATTTCAGTTTTAACAGATACCGCCAGTAAGTGACCTGACAAACCTATTATCTCTTCACAGGTACTTAAAAGCCTTACTGTATTCATAAGGGCATTTCTTGAAGCTTCATTTTCCCAAAGCTTTTCAATATCTTTTGCAAGCCACGCACCGCCCATTACACCGTGAACAACAGAGCCTTTAAAACCGCCTGCCAAAAGCTCTTCTCTTAAAGCTTTTGCTGTATGCAAATAAACACTACCTATACCACTATAAATGGTGTTATCGGGATTTATATGATTACCGTCTTTAACTTCACCCTCTACCATTTTTATAAAATTAGGGTCTTCAAGAGTTTTATTTGGATTTTCTCCAAATGGGTCATAAACAGTAATGTTATAAAGCAATACAGAATATGGCGTTAACCCTGCAGTGAAAAGAACACCATTATCTTTTAAAAGTCTGCGACTTTCATTAATTGCAGATATACGCTCGTTATAGTCAGTAAGATGATATAATGGCCCCATTAAAAGTACAGCGTCGGCACTTTTACTTTCTCTTGGAACAGATAAGGCATCGCAAACCTCGGAAGATGCAAGATTAGCATTTGGATATTCCTTACCAAGTTCTTTACTTAATTCAAGGTTTTTAGGGAACAAATCGAATAAATGCACCTCATAACCAAGAGAGGCAAGCCACCAAGAATATTCTCCGTAGGCACCACCAATATCGTAAATAACCGCAGGAGCTTTAGGTAAATTTTCAAGAAGTATTTCTTTGGTTCTTTCAAATTCGATAAGTCCTATACCTGTTGTAAGTCTGTTACGTTAAAAGCCTGACTCGTAATATGTCAAGGCATAATGGTCTACTGATTTTGATTTTAAATTTGTCATTGTTAATTTCTCCTTTAATATATAATATTTGTTGGTCTATTTCTTCACTTTTATTTTGTTGTTGAGCGAACTTTCCTGACATATTAAAGCCTCCTTTCAGATAAGTTAAAATTTAGTGCTGTATAATTTTTATAAGAATATATTTCAAACTCTTATAAAAAAACAGCGGTCAAAGGCACGAGCCCATTGACCGCTGTTGCTTGTAGTATAAAATTACAAACACAACAAACCAAGCCCGTTGCCAAAATGTGACTCGGACTGTTGCTGATTCATTTTTGTAAAACAAGTATAAATCATAGTTTGTTGCTCCTTTAAAAATTTTGCTCATTGTAGCATATAGGAAATAATTTGTCAACTATAAATTTTATTAAAACAAAAATAAGCAACCACCAACAGGCACAGAATCTGCTGGTGGTTAGTATTACTATTAATATTCGTCTAAATATGCCTTTAACGCTTTTGCAAGCTGGTCTGGGCAAGAGGTTTGCTTCATACCGCATTTTATGCCACTAAATCTATCTATTACCTGCTGTGCTTCCATACCCTCTACAATAGCACCAATTCCTTTACCATTACCGTTACAGCCACCATTAAACTTTACACTTACTATTTTTGTTCCGTCCATTTCCAAGTCGATTGTTCTTGCACAAGTACCTTCTGTAATGTATGTCATTTTTAACACTCCTTATCTTTTATAATTCAATAGTTTATTAAGATTTTCTTCAGAGGTTGTACAAGTTCCTATAGGATTTATACAACCACTGCTATAACCGTGAAAATCTGTTCCACCTGTTCTTAATAGGTTATATTTATTGATATAGTCTAATAATTTCTCTTTTCCCTCTGGTGTACTTCTTGGATAATCACACTCTATACCGTCTATTCCCATTTCTATAAGCTGTGGTATCGCCGGTATAGTGTCATAAACCTCAGGATGTGCCAGCACCGCAACGCCTTGTGCCTGATGAATTAAATCTATAACAACTTTAACATCAGGATAATCAATATTTGTGCGAGCAATACCTGTTTTCCAATTAAATAGCTTTTGATATAGCTCTCCATACACCTTATCGGTATATCCTGCTACCATTAAAGCTTTCATAATATGACTTTTAAACACTGTGGTACTTTCCACAGCAAGTTCCTCTACCATTTCCATATTAATTGCATAATGCTGAGAGATTATATCCATAGCATTAATCATTGCACTTTTTCTGGAGTTTGATATTGTTTTAAATATATCATCAAAAAGCTCAGGCTTTTTACAGTTAAAACACAGTAAATGTACCAATCTGCCACGGTTAAAATCGTATGCAGATATCTCTGCACCATGGACTATATCAACACCGTATTTTTTGCCATAAAACTTCGCCTCTTCTACACCCTTAAATGTATCGTGGTCGGTTAGGGCGATAGTGGTTAAGCCTTTTAGACTAGCCAATCTTACAATATTTTTCACACTTGTGCCACCGTCTGAGCACACTGAATGACAATGCAAATCTGCTGACATTTACTCACCTCTTTTACAAAAATTGCAATAGCAACTTAGTTATAGTTCAAAGCTATATGTGATGTGATTTTTACCCATATAGTCAGAGCATAAAAAAGGAATGTTGCCATTGTAATATTTTGAAATAAGTATTTGAGAATTATTAGGATAATTTTCAAACTCTTCTTTTGTAATTTTGAAATATTCACAGTGATAACAATTATGAGATTCTGCTACAAAATATTTCATTGCATATATATCTTGTCCAAAAACACCAACGCTACAACGGTTACCTTTTTCGGACTTGATTTCTAAAAAATCATCACACATATACTTCATAGATAATCTCCATAAAATATAAATATCATATTATTTCTCTAATAAACATTCTTTACTAATAGGAATGGTGTCGTCTGCTTCGTTATCCTCGGTAGGCACATCTATAATATCAATGCTACTTCTATCTTTATTACTGTTGCCTATTAGCATACTCTTAATATCAAATGTATCATTAATATGATTGTACTTGCACATATAACAGCTGGCATAGCCTAAGAAATACCAAAAAATAGCTACCATATATGTTTGCTCCATTAACAGAGTTTTTTCCACCACAGCATAAATACAATAACCAAAAATAAAAGCAAACAGGCATACAAAAGGGCTACCCCTTAGCTTTTTCTTCTCTAAAAATAAGGATTTAACACAATGTCTACCTAAGGATACAGCAAAGCCTATAAACAGTGCAAAGCCTACCAAACCATTGCTTACCAAAATAGTTAGATAACCATTATGCAAATCTTTATATTTAAAGCCGGTTTCAAGCAAACGCTTGCCATATAACAGTATATTTTCTTTTCCTACACCAAAAATAGGATTATTATAAAAAACAACAACCGCCTTTTGTAGTAAAGAAATTCTGCCACTGTCTAAATTGTCGTTTTCGTGTGCAAAGGTTACTATACCCACATTGCCTTTATCAACAGCAGGTTTATCGTTTGGCTTATTAGGAACTACTATTTGTGTGCTAACAGAATTAATTGCTACAGAAACACCTGTATTTACACACCAACGCAAACCAACACTAAACCCCACTGCAATAACAGAGGCAAGTAAAATACCACAACAACGCAAAGCAAAGCCCTTTATATTAATCTTAGGAACTCCACCGAATACATAATAAATAAAATAACCTATTCCATAACAAATAAATAATAACAATGCACCATTAGAGTCGCTAAGAAAAAGCCCTACTGCATTAATAGCTGCTGATACTATTAACAGCCAGTTTGGGATTTTCTTTTCTATGCCAAATTCTTTATATAAATTTCTTTTGCTTAAAATATGTGCACAAACAATAGCAACTACAGCATAGAATCCAAGCAAATTAGGGTTAGTAAATATACCTGTAAAACGGTTTTCGTAAATAACCATTTTATATGTGCTGTTAAAAAACACAATTTTTTGTTCTCCCCAAAACAGTAAAACAAAACCTATAACCATAGCAACAGTTGTTGTTGCAACTATAATAAGAGAAACTAAATATAGCTCTTTTCTTTTTCTCTTTTTATTTTTCTCTGTGTGCATTCCATAAAGAACAAAAAAACAAATAACTATATGGCACAGTAGCACAAAATTAGGGAGAAAGTTATCGGTAATATGAACCAGCAAGGTTATTAACGAGGCAAACAAAAATCCAACAAGCCACCTTGCATATAGTACATCAAAATATCTTTTGGGCTTAATGTAATAATAATAGATTATTACACCGCCCCATACCAACATAGCATATTTTACCCCATTAAAAGGTATTTCTGCAAAGCAAAAAGAGCACAAAAATAACACACATAAATAAACCATTCTAAATATAGAAATATTCAGAAAAACATTATTCACCAATTTGCGTCTTATATTATTCATATTTCACCATTAGCCAAATACGCTTCCAACTGTTTTAAACATAACTTTAATATCAAATAAAACACTAAAATCCCTGTAATAATCTAAATTCAATTTCATTTTTTCAGGCAGAATGATTTCCATATAATTTTTATCTACCAAAGCAGGGTCGGTAAAAAATTCGTCGTTATCCTTATAAGAGATACTCGCCATAGATGTAATACCGGCAGGGGTAAGCAAAGTAGCATACATATCCGGTGTGTATTGGTCTACATATTTTACAACCTCAGGACGAGTGCCAACAAAGCTCATATCGCCCATAAAAACATTAAACACCTGTGGTAATTCGTCTAGTCTTAATTTTCTTAGCTTTTCACCCATTTTTGTTACACGCTTATCGTTTGCTTCGGTTATTAATCCGCCTAACTGTTCAGCGTTTTCTACCATTGTTCTAAACTTTAGGATTTTAAATTTTTTGCCATTAGTGGTTACTCGTGTTTGTTTAAAAAGCACTGCACCTTTTGAATCGCACTTTACCATAATAGCAATAATAATCATCGGTATGGCTAATAACACTATTAATAATGCGGACAAAACAATATCAAAAATTCTTTTTAAAAATAGAGATATTTTTTTCTTCTGCAATATATCATAATACTCTCTTACAGCATCATTACGCATATAATCAGGAAGCTTTTCCCACTTACATAAAAACATAAGAAAACCTCTCTTTAATAAATTATACCATTTAGTTTTATAACTTTATTATAACAATTCTATGTATACACAGCTTTAGGATTTGTTTTTATCCAAAGCATTATCTTGTAATGTTTGTTTATCTTTTTGCTTATCGGATTTATTTTTTTCTGCAAATTGTTTTGGGTCTACATAAGGGTGTGAGTTATGTTTTATTTGCACACCCTCGTATTTTAGTTTAAATTGCACCTTGCCTGTAAATTTTAAAGCACAGTAGTCGCAATTAAAATTAGCACGAAAGCTTTTATTTTTAGCTTGCCATTTAGTTAATCGTCTACCTTTTTTTCCACAAACAGGGCACACAGCATAAAACTGTTTTTTGTCTATTAAAGGATTTGTAAAATCGGTTAGTACAACATTTTTAAAACAAAGCTTATCATAAAACTTTGCATCTGCTGTTCTTATAAACCTTTTTATTTTTTCAGAATCATATAGCTTTTTAAAGCACTTCCAAGATAGTATGCTATCATCTAAAGCTCTGTGAAGTTGGTCGTCGCCAAATTCTATGCCTAAAAGCTCGGCAGCAGTAGAAAGTCCCATTTGCTTACCTGATTCTTGTTTTTCCATACAATTTTCACAATAGCTTTGCAAATTAACATACTTATCCAAAAAGCTAAGCTCTTTTGTTTTATTAAAGTACTCATTATTTACTATAAGAGTAGTAATATCGGTTATACCCCACGTCATAATAATTGCATCTTTTGCAAATGCACTAAAGCATTTAATAACATGGTTGTAGGTATTACTAGAGTTTTCAAGTTCTTCGGTGTCTATATGAGTAAGTTCTTTAACTCTGCCACAGATTTTTTTGCCTATTTGTGGTTTTATAAGCATAGAAAAGCTTTCTACAAGTTCCATATTGCTATTTATTCTAACAGCACCAAACTCGAAAATTTCGTTTATATACTTTTTGAGCTTTTTACTATATGAACCATTCCACTCTAAATCTAAAATAACAAAATCCACTATTTTAATCCCCAATATTTTATAATTATACAACCCTTACATAAAAATCAGAGTATATTATTTCTTTTTACTTGCCTGCTTCATTCTAAGCTCTTTGCTTAAAATTTTCTTTCTTAATCTTACATTAAGAGGTGTAACCTCTACAAGCTCATCTTCTGCAATAAACTCCAGTGACTGCTCTAAGCTTAAAGGTGAGCAAGGTGTAAGTTTTAGTGCATCGTCTGAGCCTGATGCACGAGTATTTGTAATATGCTTTTTCTTACATACATTTACAGTAATGTCTTCATTTTTAGGGCTTGCACCTACTATCATACCCTCGTATACAGGAACACCTGCACCTAAGAATAATCTGCCTCGTTCTTGTGCAGCAAACAAACCATAGTTAGTTGTATCGCCTGTTTCGTGTGCTACCAATGAACCCTGATGACGGCTGATAATTTCACCCTTGTATGGCTCGTAGCAATCAAAAACGTGATTCATAATACCATTACCGTTGGTATCTGTTAAAAATTCACTTCTGTAACCCATTAAGCCTCTTGCAGGTATGCGAAACTCGATATGAGTGATACCTGATTCTCTTGTGCCCATATTTATAAGCTCTGCTTTACGAGTACCAAGCTTCTCCATAACAGCACCTACATAGGTATCAGGCACTTCTATCATAAGCATTTCAATAGGTTCGCACTTTTTACCGTTCATCTCTTTATAAATTACAGTTGGTCTTGAAACCTGAAATTCGTAATTTTGTCTACGCATTGTTTCTATAAGAACAGAAAGATGTAGCTCGCCTCTGCCTGATACTCTAAATGTATCCGCAGAATCAGTTTCTTCTACTCTCATTGCTACATTTGTTTCTACTTCTTTAAATAGTCTGTCACGCAAATTTCTTGAAGTAACATATTTACCCTCTTTACCTGCGAAAGGAGAGTTATTAACCATAAACATCATAGAAACAGTAGGTTCGTCTATTTTAACAAAAGGTAGTGGCTCTACATTGTTAGGGTCGCAAGCTGTTTCGCCAATGTTAAGGTCGGTTATACCTGATACACATACTATATCGCCTAGCTGAGCTGTTTCTGTTTCTACTCTTTTTAGTCCTTCAAATTGATATAGCTTAGCAATTTTTACACTTTTGCTTTTTCCGTCATTTGTACAAAGTACAGCTGTTTGACCATTTTTAACTGTTCCACGCTCTACTCTACCAATACCTATTCTACCAACATAATCATCGTAGTCAATGTTAGAAAATAATATTTGCATAGGACCTTCTAAATCGCCCTTTGGTGGTTCAACCTCGTTAATAATCGCTTCAAATAATGGCTTCATATCAGTACCCATTACATCAGGGTCTAAAGAAGCATATCCATCTCTACCTGAAGCATAAATAACAGGGAACTCCAGCTGGTCATCATCTGCACCTAAATCTATAAATAAATCCAACACCTCGTCAACAACCTCGTTAGGTCTTGCACCAGGGCGGTCGATTTTATTAACAACTACAACAGGCTTTTTTCCTAAACCTAAAGCCTTTTTTTAATACAAATCTTGTTTGTGGCATACAGCCCTCAAAGGCATCAACAAGCAATAAAACACCGTCTACCATCATAAGTATACGCTCAACTTCGCCACCAAAATCAGCATGTCCGGGAGTATCTACAATATTAATTTTTACATCGTTATACATTACAGCAGTATTTTTAGATAGAATTGTAATACCACGCTCACGCTCTAAATCGTTGGAATCCATTACTCTTTCTGCTACTGCTTCGTTTGCTCTGAAAATTCCGCTTTGATGCAACAGCTGGTCAACTAAAGTTGTTTTTCCGTGGTCTACATGGGCTATAATAGCAATATTTCTTAAATTATCTCTCTGTCCCATAAAAGCTCCCTCTCTCTTCTTTTTACTGTTTTTTCTATTCTTTCACAATTAATTATTATATCATACACACATATATTTATCAAATCAATAAAAGTGTATGCAGTAAACTTTTAGCAACTGTATCAACAAGAGAACTTTTATAAAAAAAATCTGTTAACATTGACTATGGTTTTTTAACTATTTACTATTGTGTATCATTACAATGCTAAATTTTGCTTTATTTAAACCAATACTTCTTAATTTATATGATAGAAAATTTTGAAAAATCTGCACACAATTGGACAATTGTAACACCTTAATTAAATGTTGCTTTTGGTAAAATAATGTGTTAAAATTATGTGGTATTATGTAAATAATTTATTTTATATTAAATTTGGAGGAACATAAAATGCTAAAAAAGATTATTGCTATAGTATGCACTGCTATTCTAACTGCAACTGCAATGGTAGGCTGTGGTAACGATAAATCAAACGAAGGAACTTCTTCTGCAACATCAGCTCCTTCATCACAGGTTGTTGTGTCTGACCCTGAGGCTGCTCGTGTTGGTACAATAGATAAATTCTTAAATTACAGAAGTATTACACTTAACGAAAAGGTTCTACGTTTTCTATTAGATGACACTCAAATGCAATACTGTGGTTTTAAAATAGCTGACCCTACAAGCGTTGCTGTGGTTCAGCCTGGTGAGAAACTAAATAACATTAAGTATGTATCTGACTCTGGCTTAACAGCTTATGTTACTATGCAGAATGATACTGCTCAAGCAACAGACTATACAAATTGTACATATTATTCTTTAAAACTAGTTAAGGGTAATTGCACTACTGTTAATCTACACCTACCTGGTAAGCTTGGTTGGGACGCAACTGTTGATACCTTTAAAACTAATTACGGTGCACCTATAAAAGAAGGTAAAGACAAAGCTGGCAATACAGTTTTAAAGTATGGTGCAACATCTGCTGAGCAAAAAGCTGGTTACTCTGCTTACTTTACTGTTGGCGAAAGCGGTCTGCTTGATTTTACAATTAACTTCTTTGAAGTAAATGCTTAATTCGGCAAAATCGTTTAATTTAATAAAAAATAGCAAAAACTCGAAATTCATCTAAACTGAATTTCGAGTTTTTTATTTAATCAACAATCAAAATTATTTACTTTTTGGTACATTATATTTTGAGTATTCACCTAAATCCATTACAACTATAGAATGGCTTGTTTGGCGTTGTGACGGTAATATTAGCTGTTCATAGTCGCCATAAAGATATTGCAAGTATTTGTCATATTCCTTTGGCACAGGAAATTTATGACCTTCAAACTCCCAGTCTATTGCTTCATCAAGATAATATTTAGGGAAATCACCCTTATAAACATTTCTACCCATTCCGTCATACAGGTATTGTGCATCTTTTTTATTTTCAAAAAATCGCAAGCACTTAAACTGCAACCACTGGCTTACCTTTAAAGGTAAAAGCTTTTTCAATACATCAGCAACCTCACTTTGTAGCTTGCTACCATTATTTATCTTTCTTTTGTGCCATTTATTAAACACTAATGAGCGTGTTAACAGTGTAAGCTTTAAATGAATTTTTCTGCCAAGCTTTGAATTTGCTGTTTGGTCGTGAGATAAAATATCTAAAAACACACCATTGTGCATATCCATAAAATGACTTGACCATGTTGTTGCAAATAAAGTGTTGTTTATTCTAAGCTTTGAAAAAATATTATGACAT
The DNA here is from genome assembly GCA_036309465.1 of Acutalibacteraceae bacterium. Lineage (GTDB taxonomy): Bacteria > Bacillota > Clostridia > Oscillospirales > Acutalibacteraceae > CAG-964. The sequence goes on along the minus strand of JAXJTR010000106.1, from coordinate 24,791 downwards.
TTAGGGTCGGTTGTATGATTGTGAAGAACTATATTATTTGGTAATTCATCTTTTAATACAGAAAGGAATTTATTATAGTCTTCTCTTAGCATCATAACATCTGCATCATCGTCCCAAGGGATAAATCCTTTATGACGAATTGCACCTAAAAGTGTGCCCCCTGCAAGAAAATACTTAATATTGTGCTTTTTGCAAATTCTGTCTACCTCTAGCAAATAGCCCAACAAAATATTATGTATAACCTCTAGCTTACCCTGATAATTGTCCTGATAAAGGAATATTTCAGATTTATTTTCATAAGCGGTAACCATAAGTTGGATTATGTCGTCCATAGTAATTTCAGGCTGACAGCCCATTACAGGTAGCTTCTGACAATTCATAGAAACACCATAATCAGGGTCTTTACCAATATCAATTAGGGTTACCTTGCAATTTTCAGGATAAAGGTCGTATATTTTTTCAACAAGCATACCAGTTGAAAGGGTACAACCATTACTTACAACATTATATATTGTATCGCAAGGCATTTTAGCCATACCCCAAAACAGTGCATTAAGTAAATCGTTAATATATGTAAAGGAGTATTTCTTGCGAGAGCGAATAATCTCAAATTCTCTACCCTGTGCAACAGCCTTAAACAGCTCGCAAAATAGATTGTTATCAAAGCCTGCACCTGCACCAAGTAATATGCCAGAACGTAATATTAAATGTGAAAAACTATATTTTTTACCATATATAGGAACAAGTGATTCTAATGTTTGCAACAGCTCGGCATCAAAGCCACTGCCCTTGGTGAAATCCAAATTGCCATACTCATATTCTGACAACAGCACGCCTCTATCTGCTTTACCATAAATTCTGTAATCAGACAGTAAAACGAACTGATTAACCTTGTTTTTTCCTGCAAATTCAAGATATTCCTTTATCTGTAAAATTTCATTAAAGAAAAATTCAGGAGTACGGTCTAGGGATTTACTGCAACAGCCTGAGTAAAGCAGATAATCCACCTTTTCCTTTACTTTTGGTAAGTCTTCTTTAAGTCTAAACTTAAAGTCATCTCTTTTTAACAATGTTGGAAAAATTGTATTTAACAAGGCTGTGCTTTCTCCAACTAAGGTTATTTGCATATTAAGGTTTTGTAAATCGTTTAAACCAAATAAAAAATATACCAATGCCTTAGAGAAAAAATCCTGTGTGCCAGCCACATATACAACTTTATCTTTTAAATTTTTATAAGGATAATCCTTATGTGAGGCAACAAAATAAGCCCAATCAAGCTCGTATTGCCCCAACACCTTATTAAGTTCCATAAATAACTCCGATTAACTATTTTGAAGCTCTACTATTTTTACAGCACGCTTTATACCCTCGGTAAGATCTACCTTAGCTTGCCAGCCAATGTTATTTAGTCTTGTGCTGTCAAGAATTTCAGGGGTTGCACCCATAACTGATAAAACAGGCTCTTTTTCGTCCTCTTTATTAGCAAAAGAAAGTGTAAGATTTCTCTCTGGGAATGCCTCTACTGCTTTTCTTGCAAAATTTCTGATTGTAACATTAGAATGTTCAGCAGAAATATTATATGGATAAATATCTTTACCGTCTAGCATAATTTTTAGCAATGCAGTGGCAGTATCTGTAACATAGCAGAAAGAACGGTAAGGAGCACCTGCACTTTTTAGCAATATGCTTTGGTGCTTTACAATATTTGCAATAAACTGTGCCCATACTCTGTCATCTGTAAGACTTGACGGACCATAAATATAGCTTGGTCTTGCAATTTTTATGCTCATACCATACTGCTTATTAAATGAAGCACATAGAGTTTCGGAAGCTCTTTTACCCTGTGCATAGCAGTTTTTAAAATCCGTATGGTCAATATAGCCTATATCGGTTTCTTCTATTTTATCTTTACCTGTATGCAATGCACCATACACCTTTAGGCTTGATACAAACAAGGTTACAGCATCACAGCGTTTAGCATAATCAAGCACTTTATATGTACCTGTAAGATTTGCGTCAATAGTGCCTACAGGGTCGTTTTCAAAGAAATATGCACTTGCCTGACTTGCAGCGTGTATAACATAGTCTGCCTTATCCTCTATATTTATATCACTACATACATCTTGTACAATTATCTTTATATCATCACGATTTAAAGCGTCACCAAAACGCTTTTCTGTTTTCTCTTTATTTCTTACCAAAGCAAGAACTTTTATATTATCACCATATAGGTCGTTTCTTATAAGCATAGCCATTGTAAGGTAATAGCCTATAAATCCGCCTGCACCTGTAATAAGTATAGTTTTATTTCTTAGTTTATCCCAGTTTATATCGCCATTTGCAACAGTAAGGATATCATTATAAATATACTGGTGAATAAGAGTATCTATTTTATAGTCCATACATTAATTCCTCTCTGGCAAAGTTCTCGTATCTTCTGTAATAATAATAAGCTCGTAAAAATCTCATATCTTCAGGAGTAGTTACTTTTATATTATCTCTGTCACCTATAAAAATTTGCACCTTTTCCCCAAGCTCAATAAGAAGCTCTGAACTTGAAATTGGGTTAGTAATGCCACGCTTTTCGGCTTCATCGTGTGCCCACATAATTTTTCTCATAGTATAGCCCTGTGGAGCCTGTGTGATGAACATTTCACCTCTAGGCAAGCTACGACTACAGGTTTCACCGTCTTTACTCTCTAGCACAGAATCTATACTACGTGTTACAGGCACAGCTGTTTCGTGTTGCCAAGCGGTTCTGATACAGTCTGAGATTAATTTATCAGACAATAATGGTCTTACACCGTCGCAAATCAATACAATGTCAGTATCCTTTTTAGCAAACTCCTGTGCAGCAACCAATCCATTGTGTATAGATTGATGTCCGTTTTCACCACCTGGCACTACCTTTACAACCTTTGTGATGCTGTACTTTCTAATATATTCGTTAAGCTTGTCTATCCAGGTTTCTAAACAAGAAATTACAATATTATCAACCTCTGGGTGAAGCTGAAAATTTTCTAGTGTTCTTATAATAATCGGCTTACCGTCAACCTCTAAAAACTGTTTAGGAATTTCAACTGATTTCATTCTGGCACCAACGCCACCTGCAAAAACTACTGCTGTTACCATAAAAAACTCACTACCTTTCTAAAAATAGCAATTTATTTATATTATTGTCTTATTAACTAATTTTATTTTTTCTTTGTAGCTTTATCTGCTTCGTACACCTTAAAAGCTTCGTTTACATCGCCTGCAAACTTAACTTCGCCTTTTTTAAGATAAATTGCTCGTGTGCACATTTCTTTAACGCTGTTTTGTGAATGGCTTACATATAAAACCGTTGTACCGCTTTTTATAATTTCAGAAATTCTGTTAGTACATTTTTTCTTAAATGTAGCATCACCTACGCTTAAAGCTTCGTCTATAACTAAAATGTCAGGATTAATATTTACATTAATAGCAAAGCCCAAACGCATTTTCATACCACTTGAGTATGTTCTTACAGGCTGGTCTATATAGTCCCCAAGCTCTGCAAAGTCAACTATTTTATCTTCAATTTCTTTTATTTCATTATCCTTTAACCCAAGTGTATAGCCACGCAAATAGATATTCTCTCTGCCTGACATTTCAAGTGCAAATCCGGCTGTAAGCTCAAGAAGTGCGGCAACAGTGCCGTTAACTACTATATCACCTGAATCAGGAAAAGCAACACCTGTTATCATTTTAAGCAAGGTAGATTTTCCTGCACCGTTGTCACCAATAATACCTACACTTTCACCGTCGTAAATTTCTAAAGAAACATCCTTTAAAGCCTTGTGACGCTTTGCGTTCTTTGGTTTAAAAAATAAGGATTTAAAGCGTTCTCTGTCATTTTTAAAAAGTAAATACTCCTTTGACACATGGTCAAATTTTATCATAACCTTTTTATTATCCATAACCGTATACCTCTCTTACAATACATCAGGTATTCTTTTGCGTAAGCGACTGTAATTAAAGGCACCAAGTGCAAACACAATTACAAACTCTGCCAAGAATATACACAACTCGGTTGGATTATTCCAAATAAACTGATTATATATTACAGCTTTTCTGTAACCGTTAGCAAAGAAATTTATAGGGTTAAAGTACATAACAAAGTTTAAAGAGCTATTAGGCATATCATAAGAGTTATAAATAATACCCGATAACCAAAATACACCTGTCATAATAGAAACAACCATATTGTCAAAATCCATACTAAATGCACCCATAGGTGCTGTGCTCCAAGAAAGGAACAAAAAGAAGAAGAACATTAATGGCATAAGTAACAATAGTTGCAACGAATACAAGGTAAGTCCACAGGCAAAGGCAACAATAACAAGCATTATTACAGACAAAAATATTTGTACATACAGCTTTGACAATAGTGTATAGCTCATTATAGTTGAAACAGGAAAGGAAATTTTAGTAACAAAATGCCTGTTAACTCTAATTGATTTCATACCTTGAATAATACTGTCTTGCATAAAAAACCAAGGAATAAAGCCTACCAACATAAAAATAAAGCGGTCAAAGCTTACAACATTACCGTCTATATTAACAGTAACTTCTCCGGAATTTTTAAAACCTAAAGCAAATGCAAACCAATATACAAACAATGTAAAAGAAGGCTTTACAACAGCCCAAAGTGGACCAATTGCAGCACCTTTATATGTTTTAATAAGCTCATTTTTAGCCAATCTTACTATTTGACCAAGAAAGCCTTTATGTTCATTGATAATCTGAAACAAAACTATATCAACCTTTCAATTTATGTTAAAATACATTTTACTATTGTAAACACATATATTTATCTATAGGCATCACATCCGTTTTTAATGGTGTATATGTACATTCTACATCATTATTATAAACAATCTATGTACAAAGCAAAATATATAGCATTTTTATAATCATAACATTCCCATTTTATTTACCTATATTTATTCTATACTATTTTCAACAAATGTCAATACAATAAACTATAGATAAATAAGGGGCTACTTTTTAAATTTGTAGTATAAACAACCATATAAATTTAGCAAAAAAGCACTTTACAACTGTAGAAAACAAAATGTAAAGTGCTTGTTTTTATATTGTTTTTACTTTTAGATATTACTTTTCTGCCAGCTTAGTTACGCTGTAGTAAATCATAACTAAACCCATACTCAAAATAATACCACCCATAATATCAGTAACCCAATGCACGCCTGAAATTAATCTGCCAATAATCATAAACGCTATAAATGCTATTATTAAACTTATAACAATTTTTCTAAACAGTAAGTTTTTAATCCTGCCACTTAACTGCATAATGGCTGTTGGCATAACACACATAACAAGAAGTGTTGTTGATGACGGATAAGACGCTTCAAGAAAACCTTCAATTAATACAGGGCGATAGTTTATAACCACATATTCAAAGAAAATATATGCCGATATTACCATAATATAAAATCCACCAAGTATAAGAATACTTGAATCTACCTTAAATAAGTTTTTTCGTTTAATAAGCTGTGCAAGTCCCAAAAATGCAAATCCCAAAGCAAAACATAATGGCACCAAACCTAACCAATCGGTAACATTATATAAAAACATATTGGCAGATGTAAGCTTGTGCACATACCCATTCACTGTAGCAAACCCAACAAAAGAACCTTTTGGTCCAATAGCCTGTACATCAACAAATTTTACAAGTATAGTCCACAAAACAAAAGTCAACACTGTAACCAAGCCTGCAATTAAAATTTTTAGATTTTTTTCTTTTTTCATATCCATTCGTCCTTTGTAATAAATTTTTTAGCTTTCGCCTGATTACAACATAACCGAAAAGATATAAAATTTAAAGAATTTAACCGTCACATAAGTGATACGCTTCGTATCATCGCCATTTTATCAGCATTAGGCACTGTATGGCAAGAATAAAAAAGGTGAACAGAGCCGCATAAGGTTGAATTGTTATCATAAAGCAAATTGACCCTACCACACCAAGTCCAATTGAAATTTGGTTTTTATGCTTCACCCAAAATGCCCATTTACTATTTTGAAAAGCAAGTGTTAATATGCCCACAAGTATTATTCCAATTACAATAATAAAATAGGTTACTTTTATATATACCGCATTAGACAATGCAAAAAGAGAAACTCCTTTTATAATATCTTCTCCCCTTTGACCGAAGAATGGCAAAAACAATAGCATAATCATACTACAATCCAGCAAGCCAAAAACTAAATCCTGAATATGCCTTTCTCTTTCTTTGCAGTCCTCGTCTGCAATTGTTATTAACTCTTCACTTGATAGCAATTCATCAATAGACACTGAAAAGAATTTAGAAATTGCCTTTAACGACTCGATATTTGGCACACCCCTACCTGTCTCCCATTTTGAAATGGCAGTACGAGAAACATATAATGCTTCGGCAAGCTCTTCTTGGGTAAGTCCTTTATTATTTCTTAACTCCTGTAATTTTTCATTAAATTCCACCGTAACCACTCCTTATCCATTAAATTATACATCATCACATATAAAATGAGCAATCTCTACTTATAAAATTATTTCGATGTAAGAAAGTTGCAAAATTTATTACATTGTGATATGATTTTAGTAACATTATATGAATATGGCACCAATATTCCTACAGCGATAGGAATATTAATAAAATAAAAGGAGCAAAAGGTTATGAAAAGAGTTTTTACTTCCATTTTAGCTGCAATGATTATAGCAACATCACTTGTAGCTTGCAAAACAGAAGACCCTTCCAAAACTAACACACCAACAGAAGCCACAACAGAAAATGTAACAGAAGTTACAACAGAAGCAAAGACAGAAGCACAAACAGAGGCAAAAAAGCCAAGCAATCTACCTACTTCCGTTGATTTGAGAAATTATAAGGGTAAAAATTATGTAACCCCTACAAAAGTTCAAATTTTTGGCGATTGCTGGACATTTGCCACAATAGCAGCCGTTGAAACCGCCTATCTTTATGCAAATGATTTGGGAGTTACCGCAGGGGAAGTTAATGAAAATGTAGATTTTTCTGAAAAATATATAGGTTGGTATACCTATCAGAGCATTACAGAGAACGATGTAACTACCGGTAAAATTCGTAGTTCTCAGATTGGCGAGGGTTATGACCTTAGTAAGATAATAGCTGAAGACACCAACTCCGTGTACGCTTTAGGCGGTTCTTACGGCGGTGTTAATTTATTTGCAGCAGGTTTTGGGCCTATCGAAGAAAAAGTTAGTGTTAACTCGGAATATCCATACGCATACTGTGGCAAGGACTGTGAGGTTATTGACGGTAAATCACAAGCCTCACTTGAAGACGATTGGTCTATTCCACTAAATTCTGAATATCGCAACCCTGAAACCAAGGCAGTTTTTAGAGGTGCCTACGCATTGCCTGGACCTGCTTCCAAAGATGAAAACGGAGAATATAAATTTAATGAAGAGGGTGTTACAGCAATAAAGTCCGAATTAGTTAACGGGCATGGAGTTTTATGTGGCATATATTATGGTACTCCAATGAATTACGAACACTGGGCAACATATAACGACTTTGAAAATGAATCCAATCACGCAGTAACGATTATAGGTTATGACGATAATTTCCCAAAAGAAAATTTCGCACAGGTTAACGCCTCTGGTGAAATATATGAGGATAGTATCCCTCCTGCTGATGGTGCTTTTCTAATTAAAGACAGTACCAACGAATTAGGAATTGACGATAGTGGTTGCTACTATATCTCATATTATGACCACGCTCTCACAGATGCAATAAGCTTTGCTTTTGATAAAACAGACTCCGCTACCTGTATCAATCCAAATTATGACCAGTACGATATGCTATCGGGAAGTAATTTTACAAATTTAGATTTTGACACCAAAACAAAAACAGCAAATGTTTTCGTTGCAGAAGAAAACGAATCACTATACCAAATTGCATACAAAACCGCTTCACCAAATACTACAGTCGAATATGAAATTTATAAGGATATAAAAGACGGTGACCCTGAATCTGGTACCTTGTTAGAAAAAGGTGATAATACCCACCAATGGGCTGGTTCTCAAAGAATTGACCTTAAGGATAAATACAAGCTTAAAAAGGGCGAAAAATATTCCGTTGTTCTTACAATGAAACATATCGATAAAGACGGAAAATCTCGCTATACAGAGGTCATCTCCTATGCAAAAATTATGCCATTAACTTCAAAAGTAATTGTAAAACCAAATGGTATCATTAACAAAGGAGAAAGTTATCTTTTCACAGACGGAAAATGGAATGATATAGCTAACCAAAAAGATAACCTTATAAAACAGACATATAATCATCTTGCTGAAGATCCGCTTATAGCTGACGAAGTCAAGGCACACGGTATAGATGATTTGGAAATTGATAACTATTCAATTAAGGCAATTTTAATCCCTGAAGAATAACAAATATAATTTATTAAGTGCAACTCTTTTACGGGTTGCACTTTCATTTTGCATAATTAACGCAATAAATACAGTGTGTACAACTTATAAGCTATACAACAAAATCCTCTAAGAGATATTACTCCCTTAGAGGATTTGTTAATCCAATTTATAAGTAAAAAACTTACTTAAAACGAACATAGAAAATTCTATTTTCAGGAATATACCCTGCACTTGTAAGTGTAGCAATACTTTCTGTATTCCCATACCAACAGCCTGCAACAGGTATAAAGCCCTGTTCCAAAGCGATTTTACCAAGATTAATCAAAATACTTCTACCTACGCCTTTTCTTCTGTGCTCAGACAAAACATAATTGCCAATGTCAACATTCTTTTTGTTATAATCCATTGAACCTATACCACCGTAGCCAAGAATTTCTTCACCATTTTTCAACACATAGAATTGGTTATTATCATTGTCAAACATTCCGTCCCACTGTTTTTCTGTAAGGTCATTCATTTGGACAAAGTCGGTTACTCTTGAAAGGGTTTCTCTACCAAATTCAGCTTCTCGAACAGGCTCTCCGTAAACAAAATTAAATGCCTGCATATCAAAGCTGGTTTTCACTGCATTCATTTTCTCAAATGACAAGCTAATTAAATGAGAATCATTGCTTACTACAAGTACGGCTTCAATATCAAATTCACCTATTAGTAATTCAAAGGCACACCTTGACAAACTGCGGTATTTAGGGATAATGTAGAAATTTCTAAACATTTTCCCTCCGTCCCAAGAATTGCCAAGAGAGAAAAATCCTATTGTTTCATCATTATTCTCAATAATATAGGGTTCTCCCTCAAAAATAATGTTACTGTGAAAGCCATCGTTTTTGTACCCAAGTTCTCCAAAATATTGGTCGATTAAATTTTGAATATCTGTCCATTGTACTTTTTTTGATGTAATATTCATTGTATAACCTCCCTTCGTATATTTTCTGCGAATTATACTAATCTTAATTTAAATAGGTTTCATTTTGCTATTTCAACCAACCCATTTTATAGCTTTACGCTTATTATAAATAATGTACTAAAAAATGTAAGTATAAGTGTAAATAACTATAATAGAAATTCAATTTACCCGTATATATCTTTGATTTCTACTACTGGGTTTATCTGGTAATGTCATCTCAACAAAACCGCTTTTAATAGCTGGCAAGAGATAGTTCTCTCTGAAGCTGGAACGTGATTGTAAATTCAAAAGTTCCATAAGCTCTTTTGCTGTATAAGCAATATCATATTTCATTACATCAACAAGTTTTTTAGTATAAGCTGAATAATCAATATCTACCGACATAACTTGTTCTAAAAGCTCATCCAAAACCTTGTCAATCTGCTCAAGCATAAATTCTATGAAAAAATTTGAATCGCCATTTATTTGGCACTTTGCAATAGCCTCATAGTAATCTTCCTGAAACTTTTCAATCTGACTTTCTATTGGTATATACTCAAAAATAGGTTTCCAGTTATAAAGTAAAGCTGTATGCCATAATCTTGCCATTCTGCCATTGCCGTCAGAAAATGGGTGTATAAACACAAACTCATAATGAAAAACAGCAGACATAATAAGCGGATGCACTTCATCTTTTTGCTCATTCATAAAAGAAAAAAGCTGTTCCATAAGCTCAGGCACTAGCCTTGCAGGAGGGGCCATAAAAACACATTTATCTCCGCTAAAAACACCTTCTTCACCATTTCTGAACTCACCCGATTCATATACCAAATATTTAGTCATAACCAAGTGTAGCTTTTTAAGGTTAGATAAATCAAACGGATTGATTACTCTTAGCATTTCGTAAGCCTGATATGCGTTCTTAACTTCTTGTATTTCTTTTTGTTCTCCAAGAACCATCTTATTATTGATTACATCTTTAACTTGACCTAAAGACAAAGAATTAGCTTCGATAGCAAGTGAAGAATGGATAGAACGGATTTTATTATTCTTTCTAAGGTGTGGTCTTGCTTCCAGAGAACCATTATAAGTAAGGCGACTCACCTTATCACTTATCTCACTTACTAAAGAAAGCATTTTATTTGAAATAGAATATGGCGGTGTATACTTATCCATAGCTACCTCCAAAATTTATCTTGTATGCTATCTTGACCGTTTTCTTATCTTATTATATATCACATCTCAATTTTTAGTCAAGTTGATTGCAAAAAAAGGTTCGGAAATATCATTCCAAACCTTTTTATTAATTACTTATCAATTGGTTTCATTGTTGGGAAGATGATTACATCTCTGATTGAGGCACTGTCGGTTAGTAGCATAACAAGTCTGTCTATGCCCATACCCATACCACCTGTTGGTGCCATACCATACTCTAGAGAAGTCATAAAGTCTTCGTCTATTAGATTAGCTTCTTCGTCGCCTGCTTCTCTTAGCTTTAGCTGATGCTCAAATCTACCTCTTTGGTCGATTGGGTCGTTAAGCTCTGTGTAAGCGTTAGCAAGCTCTCTGCGTGTTATAAATAGCTCGAATCTTTCAACTAGCTCTGGCTGGTCTGGCTTACGCTTTGTAAGTGGAGAAACCTCTACAGGGTAATCACAAATAAATGTTGGCTGTTGTAGCTTCTCTTCTACATACTCTTCAAAAGCAGTATTTAAAATGTTACCCCAAGTATCTGTTGATTTAACCTCAAGATGTAGCTCCTTAGCTACCTCTTTAGCCTTTTCTGTATCACCCATAAACTGGCTAAAGTCTACACCTGCATACTCTTTAACAGCATCTATCATTGTCATTCTCTTAAATGGTAGTGATAAATCAACTGCCTCGCCCTGATACTCAATTTGGTCTGTACCATTTACAGCAACACAAGCTTTGTTAATAAGCTTTTCTGTTATATCCATCATACCATTATAGTCTGTGTATGCCTCGTAAAGCTCGATAGTTGTAAACTCTGGGTTGTGCTTAGTATCCATACCCTCGTTTCTAAACAATCTACCAATCTCGTATACCTTTTCCATACCACCAACAATTAATCTCTTTAGATATAGCTCAGGTGCAATACGCAAATATAAGTCCATATCCAAAGTATTATGGTGTGTGATAAAAGGTCTTGCAGCAGCACCACCAGCTATTGTGTTAAGAATTGGTGTTTCTACCTCGATATAACCTATATCATCAAGCTCTTTACGAATAGTCTTAATAATTGTACTTCTTGCGATAAATGCGTTCTTAACCTCAGGGTTTACCATAAGGTCTACATAACGCTGACGATATCTTAATTCTGTATCTTTTAGTCCGTGGTGCTTTTCTGGTAATGGTAAAAGTGACTTAGATAGAAGTGTAACCTCTTTTGCGTGTACAGAAATTTCACCTCTTCTTGTTCTAAATACAAAGCCCTTTACCTCAACAATATCGCCGATATCCCATTTTGGCATTTGAACCTTATAAGTATCCTCGCCAACATCGTTGATTCTTACATATACCTGCATTCTGCCGCTTCTATCGTGAACATCAAGGAAAGATGCTTTACCCATATCTCTCCAGCTCATAATACGACCAGCAATGCAAACATCTTTGTTTTCCATTTCTTCAAAGTTGTCTACTATATCTTTATTAAGAGTATCTCTGTCACTGGTAGTTATCTTATATGGGTCTTTACCGCTTTCTTGTAGTGCTGTTAGCTTATCTCTACGAATTTGTAACAGCTCGCTTAAATTTTCTTCCTGAGATTCTAGCTCTAACTCAGGTGTTGTATTTTCCTGACTCATTATTAATTCTCCTCGTTACTTCTTAAAACTTCCAATACTTCATACTTTACTACGCCGGCAGGTACTTCTACCTCTACAACATCACCAGGTGCCTTATCTATTAAAGCTATACCAACAGGTGATTCGTCAGAAAGCATACCCTTTAGAGGGTCAGCATCATTTGAACCTACAATTTTATACTCTTGCTCTTTATTTCTTGTAAGATTTTTAACCTTAACTACAGAACCAACTCTAACTTTACCTGTATATATTTCTTCAATTACTACAGCATTTTCAAGCATAGCCTCAAGCTCGGCAATTCTTGCTTCCATAACAGCCTGCTCGTTTTTAGCTTCATCATACTCGGCATTCTCTGAAAGGTCACCGTAAGAACGGGCAATTTCAATTTTTTCTGCCATTTCATCTCGTTTAGTGGTTTTTAAATAATCCAGTTCCTCTTGTAGCTTTTTTAAGCTTTCACTGGTTAGTCTAACTTCCTTTGCCATAAACATCATCCTTTACAGTATATTTTCAAAGTAACTTTGCATATACGTTAAATTTTATCATTACAAGATGATGATGTCAAGATATTTTGCAGTGTTGCTGGACAAATGCAGAGATTTCTTCTATAGTGGCATTACCGCTTTCAGATATACACAATATAGGCAATACTGAACCTAAGCGATATTGTCTGCCCTTGTCGTAAAGTGCCTGTGCAAAATATTCGTCAGATAGAGAATAGGGTTTTATATCCTTATAGCTTTCGTTTAAAACTACAATATATCCGCTATATACTCTGCCTGTTTGACACACTGCCGGATTAGTGGCTGTAAAAACCACAGTATTTTCTCTAACAGGTATTTGCTTTTTTATTTTTTCAGGAGCTACAACAACATTACAGCTTTTTAATGCAGATACATCATTTTTTATAAGAATAACAGCACCTGTTTCACTTATAATCTGCTTATAAATTTTGTAGTAATCCTCTACTGCATCTGTAACAACAGTAAGTCTGTCTACATATTTCAGCAATTCTCTTACAAATGCAGATTTTTTTCCTGAGGAGTCATATACTCCAATCTCTAAATTATCACTTTGTTCACTACATCTTTTCAATACTTCCAGTGTAGTATTTTCTGCAACCCTTTCCTTTAAAAGGTTTGAACGATATCTTTTTAACCCACTGCTTTCAGGAAAAACAATACTTTCGTTACATAACAACCTTTCAGCTTCATTGCCAGCCAGTTGCCTTATCTTGTCCCATTTTACTTTTTTACCATATTTGTTGTAGATAATATGTACAATCTGAATTTTATTATATTTTATAACCTCAAGCTGTGTATTATCTCGTTTAAACCAATCTAAGCCTCTTTTTTTATTTGAATAATCCTTTACAGTTAATACTGTTAACATATAACTCAGCCTCCTTGTCGGTGCAATCCGATATAAATAGTTATGCTGAGTTTAAATAAAATATCACTTACAAAAAACAAACGCACCCTGCAAAGGTGCAAGATGCGTGTAATAGGTATTATTAAAATTTAATAGGTATAATTAATATTAGGGTATTCCAGCATTGGGTTATACTTAACATCGTTATAGCGTGTTTCAAAATGCAAGTGTGCACCTGTAGAGTCGCCTGTAGAGCCTACAAAGCCTAATAGCTGACCCTCTGTTACATAATCGCCTGAGGAAACTATAGTAGAACTTAAATGAGCATAAACTGTCATATAACCGTCTTCGTGGTCAAGCATTACCCAGTTACCATAGCCACCGCCACAGCCACAGCTTGAGCTTTTGCCCCAGTTATGGATACAATTATTCTCGGCGTAATAAACTCTGCCTGAATGTGCTGCCACTACACTTGCACCGTCTATACCCCAGCTGGCTATGTCAATAGCACCATGATTATATGTAAATCTATCTTCATTCCATAAAGAAGTAAGATGATAAAAACCAGGTACAGGCCATGTAAAGCCTTTAACTGCTGATTGATTTCCATTACCTATAGAAGTGTTATTATCCTCCTGTGGAGGTAATGTAGGAGCTACTGTAGGCTTTGTTGGTACAGTTGGTTTACTTGTAGCAACAGGCTTGCTTGTGTTTGGTTTTGCTGTTGGTTTTTGCACAGGCTTAGCAGTTGATTTTGCTGTTGGCTTTTCAGTAGGCACCGGTTTATTTACTAAGCTGTTTTGCTGTTTTTCGTAATAGCTTTCTATATCGTTGCTTGTATCATTTTCGTGGTCTGTATGTAATAAGCCTGATATAGTTTCATTCTCGCTGTATAAAACATTAAGTATAGCTTGATTTTGGCTTAACACCGACTGAAACTCTGTCTTTTTTTCTGCTAATGTTTTGCTTTTACTTTCTAAATCTGCTTTTGACTTAGTTAATACTTTTTGAGCCTTTTTATTTGTGTTTACACTTTGTGTTAATGAATCTATTAAGGCTGAGTCGTGCTCGGCAATAATAGAAACATATTCCACCTTATCTAAAAGGTCGTTAAAGCTTTTAGCACCAAGTATAACCTCTAGATTACTGGCACCGCCTGCCATATATATTGCTCTTATTCTGCTTTTAAGGTCTTCTTTACTTTTAGTAATATCCTTATTAAGCCCTGCAATTATACTGTTAGAGTGGTCAATATCTAATTGTAGGTTTGCAATTTCCAGCTTATTTGCTTCTATCTCTGTGTTAAGCTGTTTTATTTGTTCTTCAAGCTGTTTATTTTCGTTTTCTTTATTTTCTATTTCACTTGCATTACTGGCTGCCTGCTGTTCAAGTTGTTGGGTTTGAGCATCTGTTACAGCAGAGGTACTAACTGTTTGCATTGCAATTAACAGAGCTGCTACCACAGCTAAAAAGCATTTTCTCATTAAATTTCACCACCGTAATATAGTCCATTTTTCATTATATCACTTATTGCCAATAAATTCTATACAAAAATTTTACCAGCCCAGTAATTCGTTACCCTCTCGCTTTAGATATTTGCCGATTGAAATTGTAGCACCTAAAGCACCCATTAAAGCACCTGCGGTTACCATAATTGCAAACACATATCCTACTACTGTTGAAAAATCTATAACCTGAATATTTATTATATGGCTTGTTTGCACTGCATTAAGTAGCCCGTCGTACAAAAATCTTACTATAATAGAGCTTATTATACCTGCTATTATGCCCAAGGTCATACCCTCTATAACAAATGGAATTCTTACAAAAGCATTCGTTGCACCTACCGACTTCATTATGCTTATCTCAAATCTACGAGAGTGCATTGTAGTTTTTATTGCGTTAGATACAATAAACAAAGAAATCATACCAAGTACAAACACAACCCAAAAGCCCATAGTGGCAACCATATTGTTAACCTCCATTAAGGTTTTTGCAGTATCTCTTCTGTCGCTTATTTTATAAACGCCGTCTATTTTATTTATTGCTTTAATTGTATAATCGTATAGTGATAAATCTTTCATTGTTACCTTATAAGAATCCGGCAGTGGGTTGTCTTTGCCTGTAAATTCATCACTTATGTCACCCAACTGCTTGCTAAATTCCTTTATACCCTCTTCTTTTGAGTAAAAAGTAACTCTTGAAATATTTTCAATTTTTTTAAGCTGTTCTCCTGCTTTTTTTACCTGTTGGTCAGGTAAATCTAAATCAAGATAAACAGACACCATATTTTCATCGCCTATTTGCTCAACTAACAGCTGTACATTCTGACAAAACAAAACAGCTACACCTGTTATAACCAAACAAGACACTAGTATACCTATAGATGCCGCAGACATTCCACGGTTATTCCAAACATTTTTCAGTCCTTCGCTGAATAAATAGCCAAATCCTTTCATACTAAAACCTCTCAATTACTAAAATTACTGCTTTGCAGATTATTCGTCCTGTTCAGCTTTTATTTCTTTAATAAGGTCATCATATTTTGAAGTATCAGGCTCCTGCTGTGGTTCTTCAGCAATAACCTCTGGGGTATTTTCTGTATTATTATCCAATGTATTATCTTGGGCAGATTGCTCCGATAATTTTTTGTTTGGGATATTTTTCAAAATAACATTACTTTCGTGATTATTATTTTGTTCTTCTATAATATTATGATCTACCTCTTCAACAGCGTAGTTTACAATTTCGTTAGCACTGGTTTCTTCTTTTTTATTAATATCTGTGTTATTATTAGCCTTAGCATCTTTTTTAGCTTTGCTTTTTTTCTGTGGTGCTTTAGCTGTGCCTTTAGTTTCTTCTTCACTATCAGTTTTTTCTACTACAGTGCCACTGTCGGCAACAACTTTGCCTTTGTTAATTTCTATAATTCGTCCACCAAATTTATTAACAAGCTCTCTGTCGTGAGTAACAATAAGTACAGTTGTTCCCAGCTTATTAATTTTCTTTAGTAGATTTATAATTTCATAAGACATTGTAGCATCAACATTAGCGGTAGGCTCGTCTGCTATTAATATTTTAGGATTATTGGCAATTGCTCTTGCAAGACTTACACGCTGACGCTCACCACCTGAAAGCTGGCTTGGTCTTACCTTTATTTTATGCTCAAGCCCCACAAGCTTTAAAATGCCTGTTACTCGGCTTTTAATTTGAGATGAGCTTGCACCGATAACACGCATTGCAAATGCTACATTATCAAATACATTCATTTTATCAATAAGTCTGAAATCCTGATATACCATACCCATTTTTCTTCTAAAATAAGGTACTTCTTTTCGTTTTAGCTTATTAATAATCTGACCATCAATAATTATGTCACCCTTGGTAGGAAGCTGTTCTCTCATAATAAGCTTTAATAATGTACTTTTACCTGCACCAGATGGACCAACAATAAAAACGAACTCTCCGTCGTCTATATTTAATGTTGTACCGTTAAGAGCATGAGTGTCGCTATCTTCATAAGTTTTAGACACATTGTCAAACTGTATCAAGGTTTTAAACCTCCTAACCTCTTACTAAAAATCGCCGAGTAACAAAAGCAGTTACTTCGGCGATTATTGTTTTCTAAATTATTCAGTAATTAATACTTTGTTGGGCTGGAAGCAAGATACTTCTTAACCATCAACGCAACCTTAAATACAATAGCATCTTCAAACTCTCTTAAATCCAAACCTGTAAGCTTTTTGATTTTTTCAAGTCTGTAAACCAATGTATTTCTATGTACAAACAGTTTTCTTGATGTTTCTGAAACATTCAAGCTGTTTTCAAAGAACTTCTGAATAGTAAATAATGTTTCTTGGTCAAGTGATTCTATAGAGCTCTTCTTGAATACCTCTTTCAAGAACATTTCACACAAGGTTGTAGGCAACTGATAGATAAGTCTTGCTATGCCAAGATTATCATAGCTGATAATAGGACGCTCTGTATCGAACACCTTACCAACCTCAAGAGCAACCTGTGCTTCTTTAAATGAACGAGCCAAATCTTTAACACCTGTTACAACAGTACCGATACCTACTGTACAGTGTGTATAAAATTCGCTTGATAATGTATCAACAATTGAGCTTGCAAGCTTTTCTAAATCCTTAGAATCAATACCCGCACGAATCTCTTTAACCAAAGCAATGTCGTTTTCGTTAATGCTGATAACAAAATCCTTTGATTTATCAGGGAAGAAGTTTTGAACAACATCATAAGCAGAAATATCTGTTTTTGATGTAATTTTTATCAACATACAAACTCTGGTAACCTCAGAATTAAATCTAAGCTCTCTTGCCTTTAAATAAATATCACCAGGCAAAATATTGTCAAGAATAACATTTTTGATAAAGTTTGCTCTGTCATATTTTTCATCGTAATACTGCTTTATGTTACTCAAAGATACCGCAAGCAACTGAGAATACTTCTGTGCAGTGTCATCATTACCCTCTACAAATACGGCAAACTCGTTATTTGGGCCAAAAGATCTAAAGGTTTGACCATTAATCATAAATGGTGCAGTTGAACCCAATGTTTCAGCTGTTATACTATCTATAACCTCGCCAATTCTGCCCAGCTCACTGCTTGCTATAACAACAGATGTTTCGTCAATAACACCGATAACTCTATCGATAGCATCTTTCATTTGATGGATTACACCTTGAAATAGTCTGTTAGACATAATTAAATCCCTCACTGTTTCTTTGGAACTTTTCCTATTTTTCTTGTTTAATGTTACGAAATATTTTAATTTGATACCAATTTAACTAAAAATTATATTCAGATACTAGTTATAATTTCTATCATATTCATTTTACACAAAATTTTTCAAAATTGCAACTGTTTTAACAATAAAAAAGGGTAGTAAATAAAAAATATTTTCTTACAGGGTAAAATATGTAGCTAAATTGCTAAAAAACTTTAACAGGTTGCTACGCAAAATTGCATAACAACCTGTAGTAAATTTTATATACTTTTACTATTACGATATTTTTTCTACGCTTGCAGTCATTGAATACTTATCACTTGAGATATTCATAATATCATTATCTAACATTTCAACTACATTAGCAACAACATCAGCAGTATTTGTATTAGACTTCTGAATTTCAAACTCGCAACTGAAAAATTCCTTTTTCTCTGAAAAATCATTTACAGCGGTAGCACTAGCACATAAAAAGGCTATATATTATCTAAATCAGGGTTTGTCATTACATTAACAAGATTTGGTGTTTTAACAGTGCTTTTATCAAGCTTTAAAACAGAACCATCGTAATTAATTTCGCAATCTAATGCAGCAAATTTAACAGGGCACTCTAAGTAATATGTAACCTTTACTCTGTCACCTACATTATAATTTGAGCCATTAATTGTTACAGATGAACTACCTGCAATATCATTTGTTGTTGAAGATGATGTATTTTCTGATGATGTATTGCTACTTGTTTGTGATGAATTGCTTTGATTATTTGACTGATTGTTTGAAGAAGTAGAGCTACTTATTGTGCTACTGCTTGAGCTGTTTGAGCTATCTGTATTATTAGAGCTTGCTGTATTGTCGCTATTTGCAGAATTTGTTGTAGCTTCTGATGAAGTAGACTGGTTAGCATTATCTTTATTACTACTTTCGGCACTGCTGTTACTATTACTGTTGTTATTATTTTCAACATTACTATTAGGTGTGCTTTCAGTGCCACTATAAGTAGGGTAATTAACTATGTAAGAGCCATTTGCATCTGTTGCAGGCTCACCCTGTGGTGTTGTAGCTATCTCTACAACAGTACCGTCAGGATATGTACCGTTTTCAATAATTACACCCTGTGGGTTAGTACCCTTTTCAACAATAACAACACCCTCTGGTGTAGTTGCAAATTCTGTATTTACAGGCTTGGTGTTACCATTACCTTTAGTCATTAGATTTATTCCTAAAACCATAAGACACACAGAAACAATAATCAAAACAACAGCAATAATAACAGTTGTTTTCTTAACAGCCTTAGGAGCCTCACCACTTTGGTTTACATCTATATTTTCTACTAGCTGACTTTCGTTTAGCTTTGGATTATTTTCATTATTCATAAAAATATCCTCCCTTTATTTTTTAAAATTACAACTTATTATAACATTATCTTAAAAATTCGTAAAGACCTTTACTATTTTTTACACAATGTTTATAATTACTTTATCATAACAAAAGAGGTATTGCCTATGGAATATAAAAACATTACTAAAGGCAAATTTATTAACAGACCAAACAGATTTATAGCAAATGTGGAAATTGACGGCAACATACAGGTTTGCCACGTTAAAAACACAGGGAGATGCAAGGAGTTATTAGTACCAAATGCAACTGTGTACCTTGAAAAAAGCAACAACCCTAACAGAAAAACACAATATGATTTAGTTACCGTTAAAAAAGGCAATCTCTTAATAAATATGGATTCACAGGCACCAAATAAAATTTTCAGAGAATGGGCAGAAAACAGCGGATATTTTGAAAATTTAACAAAGATAAAAAGCGAAGTAACTTTTGGAAGCTCCAGACTGGATTTTTATTTAGAAACTCCTCAATACAAAGCTTATGCAGAAATTAAAGGTGTTACACTGGAAGAAAAGGGAATTGTAAAATTTCCTGATGCACCTACACAGCGTGGAGTAAAACATTTGCAAGAATTAATAACTGCTGTAAAAAATGGTTATAAGGCTTATGCAGTATTTATAGTACAAATGGAAAAGGCAAAATATTTCACTCCAAACTATACCACACACCCTGAGTTTGGCAATGCTTTGAAACAAGCACAGGAAAATGGAGTAGAAATAATTGCACTTACCTGTAAGGTTACCCCAAATAGTGTAACACCATTAACACAAATTCCAATTGTTTTATAGTTACATTGTAATTAGCTTTTATCCCTTTGTTTTGTAATAAGTGCAAATAAATATCCAAAAACAATAGCCGCTGTTATACCTGCTGCCGCCGCCTGTATACCGCCTGTTAATATGCCAATTGCACCATCTTCTCTTAATGCTGTTTTTATACCCTCTGCCATTGTGTATCCAAAACCACACAATGGCACAGTAGCACCTGCACCTGCGTACTCTACTATAGGTTCATATATACCAAAGGCTGTAAGCACAACACCAAGAACAACAAAGCTAACTAATATTTTTGCAGGTGTAAGCTTTGTTTTATCAATTAATATCTGACCTATTACACATATAACTCCACCCACCCAAAAGGCGTTTATATAGTCCATTATCATTTATTAATCTCCCTCTTCTAAATTTATATAAATTAGTTTGCAGTATTTATTAACATTTATACACATTATTCAATACGAATATTAAACACCGAAAAATTTTGTAATAAAAAAATTTTAAAAAGGGGTTGATTTTACAGAAAAGTAGTGATATAATAACGATGTTGTCGAAAGACAGGTTAATTTAATAGTTGGTGTTGATGACGCTGAGGGTCCACCTGTTCCCATCCCGAACACAGAAGTTAAGCTCAGTAGTGCCGAAGATACTTGGCTGGTGACGGCCTGGAAAAATAGGAAGACGCCAACACTTTCTAAGCGGCTATCCGGAGGATAGTCGTTTTTCTTTTTTATTTAGCTTATACAAACTGTGTCTTATCAATAGTTTGTATATACTTAACAAATTACTAAAGCAGATTTTATGCGATATATAGTTTATTATAAAAAAGTTGTTAATCCTGCATATATATGATATTATGTAGCTATCTGAATTTTAAACTCAATGGGTTATTTTATTGGTGGTGAGTATATTGGCAAATTTATTTGTAAAGGGAGCAGTTGGTTCTGATATTGGCACAAGCAGAAGTAACAATCAAGACAACTACTATCTTAACGGAAAATTTGCTGAATACAGCATAAATATTCAAACCTCAACAGCCTTTCAATCTCCTGTTGAAGACGGAGTTTTTGCTGTTTTTGACGGTATGGGAGGACAAAGCAAAGGAGAATTTGCTTCTCTTTGTGCAAGTAAGGTTTTAGATAATCACAAAGCTAATATACTTAAATATGGAATAAAGCAAATACACCGCTTTGTTAACGATGCTAACGAGAAAATTTGCGACGAAATGCGTAAGGAAAATGAGCGTATTGGTAGCACACTTGCTGTGTTAACCGTTACAGATAACATAGCACAAGCCTATAACCTAGGTGACAGCAGTATTTATTATATTTCAAAAAATAAAATAACTAAGCTAACTCGTGACCATACAGTTGCCGAGCAAATGTATAGAATGAATGTTTTAACAAAGGAAGAGGCAAGCCACGATGTACGTAAGCACAGGCTTACAAAGCATTTAGGTATGTTCGCAGAAGAAAGCGACCTTCGCCCTTATGCCAGTGCAAACATAAGGGTAAATAACGGAGATATGTTCCTATTGTGTACAGACGGTATTACAAATTCTGTAAACGAAAACGAAATAAAGCGTATTATAACAACCTTTGACGGAAGGTGCAAGCAAACTGTAAATGCACTTATTGAAAAGGCAATAGAAAACGGAAGTCAAGACAATCTTACTGCTATGGTGCTAAGAATAGTAAACAGTACAAACAGCACTACAATCAGAAGTCAGCTTCGTCGCCACCCTAGACTTTATCCATTTTTACTAGGTGTAGGAATTTCTACACTTATATTTGTTAGTATTATTGCGGTAATGCTTTCAAGATTTACATAAATGCAACTATTATTAATAATAACAGCCTACATTGATTAAATTGATACTTAATCAAATGTAGGCTGTTTTATTTTTACTATCAAGACTCCTTAATATTGCTCATTATGTTCATAGCTATAGCGGTTATATCGTCATCATAGCCATTGTTGCGATTATTTTTAGCCTCTGCAACAATAACCTGTGCCATTTCTTGTGCTGAACCTCCTTTCCAGTGCTTCATTATTTCCATTATCCACCTATCGCCAACCGCCACAGCACCGTCTGAAACCATTAACACCCAATCGCTATCAGCCAAATGCAATTCTTTATGCACCAGCTTTACATCGGTTAATATTCCAACAGGCAATGATGAATAATCTATGCGTTCTACTACATCTCCTTTCTTAACATAGGTTGATGGTGCACCTGCTTTCATTAGATCTGCCACACCTGTAAATAAATCTATACTTATTATATCAAGAGTAGCCAGTGATTCGTCGCCAGACTTAACCATTAACGCTGAATTAACCACCTGCAAGGCACAATCGTAGCCAAGCCCTGCTTTTATAAGCTTTGTCATTATACCTTCAGCCATACTTCCGTCTACTGCGGCTCTGCCACCTGTGCCCATTCCGTCGCTAATAAGTGCAATCATTCTGCCTAATCCGTCTGTAAAATAATTAAGGCAATCACCACACAGCCTGCCTCTGCCACCTATATGCTGTGCACTACCTATTTGAACATCATACAGTGGGCGTTCACTCATTTGTATTCGGCATTTGTTAGGCACAAGACTAACACAAGGAGTATCCATATATCTTCCACAGGCTTTTGAAATCTCTTTTACCATTACAGCTTTTTTTATAAGGCTATGGTCTGTGTCTTGCACTTCTATTTCTACTGTCATTCTATTCATTTTGTCTGTTCTACAGCTTACATCTAAGGGGGTAAAGCCTTGTAGTTTAAGTAGAGCTATTACTCTTTCTGCTGATGCTGAATCATATTGACAGTAATTTTCAAATTCCTCTGCCATTTCCTGAAGAATTTCTCCTAAGCCTGAAAATTGACCTGCCACAACCGAGCGTATCTCCCCTACCCTGTGCTCTGCCGACAAATAAGCCATATAAGAATCGTAATGCTTATTAATCATATCTACCAGTTCAGGAGCTTTACAACATTTTTTAGTATAACAGTGGGAAAAATCCTTAGTTGTAAGGCTACCGTTTTTTTGCAAAATTGGTATAAGCTTTGTAAAGTCACAGCGACTTTTTTCGCTATCCTTTTCCCAACAATAAGACCTTAACCCACAGCCACCACAAATTATCTCTTTAGATTTATCAAAAACCGTGTTTATATTATCAGAATACAGCTGTTTCATTCTATCGGCTACGCTATCTACCGATTGAGATACACTTTTCAAAGCCTGAGAAGTATAATCCAAACGCATTATTACATTTTTTCGTAAACCCTCTGTTTTAACTTTATCGGAAGTAGGAGTAAAAATTTGCGAAACTACATTACCTATATCCTTTGGTAATAAAATAAAAATTGTACCAGCTATAAGACTTTCGTACACCGACACTATTATTAGCTGTGAGTCTTGTGACTGAAAGGACATTATAACATTACAGATTAAGAAAATTCCCACAGTTGCACCCTTACCAATGTAAGAAAACAAACCAGCCATAATTCCTCCAAAAGCATAGGCACCTGATAAAAAAGCTAGTGTACTATTAGCCATACTAAACACCACACCTGTAGACACACCCGATATACAGCCACCGGCTACACCGCCATATCTAGCACATATTAAAATTATCAATATAGCACAAATTCTGCCAATTGATACTCCCCCAAAGCCAATAGAGCTTAACGCCAGCAAAAATATACAGCCACTCATTATTAAGCAGGCTATTTCTTGATTATTAAGGCTGGATATCCCCTTGGTACTTCTTATAATACTTACTGTTCTATAATAAAAGTACGCTCCTACCGATGCTAAAATAGACTCTATAACAGCCATAACAACAAGGCTTATTTGATAGTTTCCTACTGCCGACGGCATTATTCCTGTTGCTAACATTGGTACACCTGCAAGCAACACTGGGTATAAAATACTTGATGTTATTCTTTTTAAATCACTTAAAGTCCACCGAATAGCTGATATTGCTATTACTGTTGCTATGTAACGAAAGCTACTTCCAGGTGTTATAACTAAATAACCTGCAATAACACCAACTAAGGTTGCTATAAGTCTTTTAATAGGTACTGCTGATATTATTGAGCTTCCAAAGGGTGCATACACCCCAAATACCGCACCACCTGACAACATAAAACCTACAATTCCATAGGCTAACTGTGATAAAACAGTTTTTGTCGCCTTTGTTGAAAGCATATTTATAAATCCTATTTTTTCATTTATTATCGTTGGCTCTTTCACTTATATGTCCCCTAACCTTTATCATCTTTACAACACCATTATAT
>JAXJTR010000105.1:0-7648 GCA_036309465.1 Acutalibacteraceae bacterium | reverse complement strand
TCACGTCAATCTAATTTTGAAATAATTTTGTAACCAAAAACGAAACCCAAATATGCGATAATAAATATGGGTGATGAAAATGAACAGCTTTGAAAAATTACAAGAAAAAATGATAGAAGTAGAAAAAGAATGTGAACACAAAGGTTATTACTACAAAATATCAGATGTTTTAACAATAATGGTATGTGGAATGCTATGCAATTTACAAAACATATCAGATATATACGAATGGGCAAAAGCAAATCCAACACAAGAATTCTTAAGAAAAGAATTTAATATATATAAACTGCCATCAAGAGCACAATTTTACAATCTAATAGGATATGTAAAACCTGAAAAATTCAATAAGGTCTTCATTGAATGGGTAGAAGAAATCTTACAAGACAATAAAAAAGACAAAACCATAGCCATTGACGGAAAAACCATATGTTCAACAGACCAACGTTCAGAAAATGGTCAGCCATTACACATTTTAAGTGCTATAATATCAGAAAATAAGCTCGTATTAGGTTCATTACCATGTGAAACAAAAATCTCTGAACCAAAAATGTTTAGGGAATTGATAGATATACTTGATATAAGTGGTTCAATAGTAGTTGCCGATGCACTTCATTGTAAGAAAAAATCAGCAGAAAAGGTTATAGAAGAAAAAGGAGATTATTTGTTTGTAGTAAAAGATAATGAAGCAACACTTCGCAAAGATATAGAATTATTTGTTCAAAATGAGGAATTAGATAAGCACACAAAAAGTGAGCTTAATGGAGGAAGAATAGAAAAACGTACAGCATATACCACATCTGACATAGATTGGCTTCACGGAAAGGAAAAATGGAAAAATTTATCCACGATAGGTGCAATTCACACCGAATTCACAAAAGACGGAAAAACAAGCAGTGAATGGCATTATTATATATCAAGCCGTAAACTTACACCGAAAGAATTGCTCAAGCACGCACGTTTAGAGTGGGCAGTTGAGAGTATGCACTGGTTATTGGATGTTCATTTTCAAGAAGACAAAACTAAAGTTTGGGATATGAATGTACAACAAAACTTGAATATAATGCGGAAAATCGCACTTAACTTAGCAAGGGAGTATAAGAACCACTTTGAACCCAAAAAGGCTATAAGTGGTATATTGAAGAGCAATTTATTCGATATTGATAATTTAGCTAAATTCATTCGCTGTTTTCTTGCTGTAATTTTAATTACAGAGTTATTACAGAATTAGATTGACGTGTTAATTCCCTATTACCCCTTGAATTAAAATAAATAATAAGCTATAATAATATGTATGCTATTTTATATTATATTGAAACGAGGTTATTTATATATGAAGAAGATGCTAATTAAGGTTATTGCATTAGCTATTTCAGCAGTGGTTGTTTTATCTTTTAGTGGTTGTGGTGGAATGAAGCCTGCTACTGTGCCTGAGGCTAATAAGGCGGTTATTAGCAAGCTTGAAAGCAAAAGTGGTTTAGACGGTATTTGCAAAACAATGCTTGAAAAGGAATATATTGAAGATAACTGTGTTATAACAAATGCAGAGCTTATTGGTGCAACAAAGGGTTATAGATTAACAGGCAAAGCTGTTAATGGTTCTAAATTTGATATAGAAATCTATCAGTACGATGCTACTAAATCTAACGATAGAAGCAAGGCTGTTATTGCAAGTGTAAAAGAAAATAAATCTTTTGAGCTATTCGGCAAGGTTGTACCATATTGCTATATGTCAGCAAATGATGAATTTTTGTTGATTTACCCTGATGCAAAGTCTGTTTCTGATAAAGCAGACGACGAGCCTAACAAAAAACGTTTAGGCGAAGTTAAGGATATTCTTAACAAGGCTGAAACAACTAAATAATATGTTAAATGCTCCTTACAAAGTTATTGCTGTAAGGGGTATTTTTGTAATATTTTTCATTGAAATTCTATGTTAAAACTGGTATCATATAAATGTATGTAGTTTTTTGTAGTGAATACAATAAACTGGTAGTATCCTTTATATATTGATACTTATATTCATATAGATGTAGTACAAAATTGTGAGTTTTTATAGGGTATTAGCTTAACGCAAAAACAAGGTATATAAAATAATTGGTATAGGGGTTTTTTTATGAAATTAAGGTATATAGCACTTGCTTTGATTATGCTGTCCTCAATGATAGTTAATGTAGGTTGCGATACAATTGCAAGAGCTGACGATACGCCTCAGGCAAAAACAGCTGTTACAGAGTCTGCTACTGAGCCTAAAACTCAGTGCAAGGTGCAAATTCAGTCTTATGACAAACAAAGTCTTACAGATGAAGTAACATATACTATTAAAAAAATAAATCTAAAAGGCTATGATTCTTTAATAGCAAAAAATATGAATACAAACAGAGGCTTGCTTGAAATAAATTTAGACGCCGGAGAATATTTGATAACAGCAGATTCAGGTAACTATAGCGAAACTATAAGTATAAACGAGGACGAAACAAGTTTAGTTTTAACTGCTGAAAATAATTCTATGTACAATATTCTCTCATCAACAGAAAAAATTTGCTTTATTGGCGATAGTATAACAATAGGCACTGTTACTGACGGAGAGGGCTGGTACAGTGGATTGCTTGGTAAGTTTCCAAATATAAAGAAAGTAGATGTTTCTGCTATTGGTGGTCAAACTTCGGCTTCGCTTTTTGAAGATGAAGATAATATGAAGATAATAGAAGAATCAGAAGCTACTACCTATGTTATTGCATTAGGTATAAATGATGTTATCTACCGTTATAAGGAAGAAAAAGCAACAACCTATACAGCGGGCGAATATGTACACAATATGGAAAAGCTGGTTCGTATTATAAATAATAAAGACGATAATATAGACCATAATTTTATTTTTATAGCTCCATTTGAATATGCCAATAAATATACACATACTTTTTCAAAATATATACAAAGAGAAAATACCCACTCTGAATATACATCTGAGCTTTATAACTGGTGTACTATAAATAATTATACCTTTGTGGCACCAATGAACTATGTAAATAATACCTTTGCTACTGTTGATGATTTAGAGGAGTATATGGTTGATGACGTTCATCCGGCATATCCTTCAGGTACATCGCTGTATTCAAAGGCTGTATATGAAAGCTCTGTGTTAAACTCTACAGGTACTCTTAATATTAGCCAAACTTTTTATAAAGAGGTTGAAAGAAAGAAAACAGCATCTTCTTATAAAAAATATCCTATTGATTATATTCAAGAAGATGTTAGTGCCGACATAAAGAAAGATACATTCTTTACAATAAAAGACCATATTACAGGTAAATATGTTTCTTTAGAAAAAGATGTAATAGATGGAGAGTATAAATTTGAAAAGCTCACTAACGAACCACATTATTATCACCCTACAAAAGACGACGGTACATTTACTGTAAACCATATACCACAGGGTGGATATATAATCAATTTTGAGTATAACAATCAAGATTATTCACCGTACATATATAGTAGAATAGTTTTTGTAAATGGTGGCGATATAGAATCTAACAAGCATCTGTATATGAAAGCTAAATCAGAATCTGACGATTAAGGTATCTGTGCTTTTTAGTAATCTTTAGTAGAAACAGAAAATTCAAATAATGGCATAAATCTCCTTGTGGAGGTAATACTAAAATCAGGTATTATGCTAATCTTCATTTAACCACTGGATTTTATCCAGTGGTTAATAGTTGCGTAAGCAACGTTGAAGATTGTATGAGACGTGCTGTGCTAAGCACAGCGTAGCCTGTGTAACAGGCGTGCTCTAATTAAAAACTAAAAAGTTTTTAATTAGAGCTTAGTATTACCACACAGGGAGGTTTTTTATGCAATACAATAAGGTAGAAATATGTGGGGTAAACACAGCAAAATTAAAGGTGCTAAAAGAGGACGAAAAAATTGCTTTGTTAAAAATTATGCGAGAGGGTACACCTTCTCAACGCACACGTGCAAGAGATGAGATGATAAGCGGAAATTTAAGGCTTGTGCTTAGTGTAGTGCAACGATTTACAAACAGGGGCGAATGTCCTGACGATTTGTTTCAGGTGGGTTGTATAGGACTTATAAAAGCAATAGATAATTTTGATATATCTGTTGGTGTTCGCTTTTCAACCTATGGTGTTCCTATGATAATTGGTGAGCTAAGAAGATTTTTGCGTGACAATAATAGTGTAAGAGTAAGCCGAAGTATGCGTGATATAGCTTACAGAGCAATGCAGGTTAAAGAACAAATGACTGCGGATAATAACAGAGAACCAACCATAGAGGAAATTGCAAAGGCATTGAATATGCCTAAAGAAAATGTTGTACTAGCCTTAGAGGCTATAGTAGAGCCTGTGTCGTTATACGAACCTGTGTTTTCTGACGGCAACGATACAATATATGTTATGGACCAAATTGGAGATAATAACGATGAAAAAAGCTGGCTAGAGGAGTTAGCCTTTAAGGAGGCAATGGAAAATTTATCCGACAGAGAAAAAAGAGTGCTGGATTTAAGATTTTTCAAGGGTAGAACTCAAATGGAGGTTGCCGAAGAAATAGGTATTAGTCAAGCACAGGTTTCTAGAATCGAAAAAGGTGCACTAAATAAAATAAAAAGCGAAATGTAGAAGCTTAAAAACAGGGTAAGAGTGCCAATACTTTTACCCTGTTTTTGACATTATTTTTATCTAACTTGAAATTAACAGAATTTTTATGTATTATAATGTATATAGACACTATCTCAAAAATAACTATAAAGGAATTTGTAAAAATCAGCTTTTATGTTTTGCACAATTAAAATGTGGTATTGTCTATAGTAATTCTTGTTAAAGGAAGTAGAAAAATGACTGTTGCAGAATTAAAAGAAAAGCTTGTTTTAAGGTCGGCATATTCTAATATGAATCTTTCTAAAAATATTAACGGATGTTACATAGGCGATTATTTAAGTGTAGTAATGAAAAATGCAAAGCCCAACAATATATGGATAACAGTTGTAAACAACCAAAATACCGTAGGTGTTGCAATGCTTAAAGGGCTAAGCTGTATTATTATGTGCGATAATATAAAGCCTACAGCCGAGGCAGTAAAAGAGGCAGTTGATAAAAACATACCTATTCTTATCAGCGACAAATCAGCCTATCAGTTGGCGGTAGAAATAAACAGGGTGATATAAATGCAAAGTATTCTTGATTGCGTATTTGAGCTTGTAAAAAATTCTTTAGAGGCAGACAGCACCGTTATAAAAATAGGTGTATTTCAAAAAGATGCCAAAAGGCTTATTTTAATTGTTGAAGATAATGGCAATGGTTTGTCAGATGAAATTTGTAAGCTGTGTCAAAGTCCGTTTTTTTCAACTAAAGGCAAAGCTGTTGGAATGGGAATACCAATGGTAAAAGATATGGCATTGCGTACTGGTGGTGACTTTGCAGTAGAAAGCAACAGCAGTGGCGGTGTTACGGTTTCTGTCTTATTTAAGCCATATAACATAAATATGATACCAATAGGAGATTTATATAAGGGCACTAAATCCCTAATAAAAACATATCCAAATATAGATTTTGTGCTTACACAGAAAACAGGCAACAGAAATATAACAATAGATACTCGCTTTGCCAAACCGCAGGTGTAATTATGGATAAAGCTATTAATTATTTGTTGATTTTCGGTTTGCTGATTTTATGTTATATTATTGTTACCATAATAGCAATTATAATTGTTTCGTGCAAAAAACCTAAACCTACTGCACATACACTTGTAATACTTGGCTGTAAAATAAAAGGTAACAAACCAACAAAAAGCCTTAAACGCAGGCTAGATTGCGGATATAAATATTTATCTGAAAACCCTAATATTTACTGCGTAGTGTCAGGGGGTAAGGGCAGTGACGAGGAAATTTCAGAGGCTGAATGTATGTGCCATTATCTTGTTGAAAAGGGTATTACTTCAAACAGGATTATTACGGAAAGTCACTCTGTAAATACAAAAGAAAATATATTAAATTCTGCAAAAATTATAAAGGCTAATGCTATGCCTGCTAATATGGTTATAGCAACAGATTTTTACCACCACTTGCGTGCAAATATAGTTGCAAAAAAGAATAAATTAATAATAATAGGTGCAGTTAGCTGTATACCCTCGGTTAAAATGATTATTATAAATATAATCAGAGAGCTTATAGCTATTCCTGTTGAAATATTAAAACCAAAAGAAAACAACCAATAAGCTGTTTGGTGCTTATTGGTTGTTAATTTTTTATTGGAAATTTTGTTGTTAATTATACATTAAATCTAAATAGAACAATGTCACCGTCGTTCATAACATATTCTTTACCCTCGCTACGAACAAGACCCTTTTCCTTAGCTACAGTCATTGTACCGCACTTCATTAAATCATCAAAAGCGATAACTTCTGCTCTGATAAAGCCACGCTCAAAATCGGTATGAATTTTACCAGCTGCCTGTGGTGCCTTAGTACCCTTTGTAATAGTCCAAGCACGAACCTCTGGCTTACCTGCTGTAAGGTAAGAAATTAAACCTAGTAGGTCATAACAAGCTGTAATAAGTCTGTCAAGACCTGACTGTGTTAAACCGATATCGTTAAGGAACATATCACGCTCTTCTTTTTCCATATCTACAAGCTGTTCCTCAAGCTCAGCACATATTGGCAATACAGCTGCATTTTCGCTGTCTGCAATAGCCTTTACCTTTTGATAATATTCGTTATTTTCAATACCCTGTGAAAAATCGCTGTCGCTTACATTTGCTGCATATATAATAGGCTTATTTGTAAGCAATGCTACAGATGAAAGCAATGCTTTTTCATCATCTGTACACTCTACACTTCTAGCTGACTTACCCTCTTCAAGTGTAGCCTTTACTCTCTCGAAAAACTCAAGCTCTGTTGCATATTTTTTGTCTGCTTTCATAAGCTTTTTAGTTTTGTCTATTCTTCTGTCTATCATTTCAATGTCAGACATAACAAGCTCAAGATTAATAGTTTCAATATCTCTTGCAGGGTCAACAGAACCGTCTACGTGGATAATATCGTCGTTATCAAAACAACGCACCACGTGAACAACAGCGTCAACCTCTCTTATGTTTGACAAAAATTTGTTACCTAAGCCCTCACCCTTTGATGCACCCTTAACAAGACCAGCAATGTCAACAAATTCAATTGTTGCAGGGGTAAATTTTTCAGGGTCGTACATTTCAGCAAGCTTGTCAAGTCTTGGGTCAGGTACTGACACAACACCCACATTAGGCTCTATTGTACAGAAAGGGTAGTTTGCAGACTGTGCTCCTGCATTTGTAATTGCGTTAAAAAGTGTGCTCTTACCTACATTTGGTAATCCAACCATACCTAGCTTCATTTTTATTTCAAATCCTTTCAAAATTCGTTATCTTTATATGATTATAACAAACATAAATATTTATATCAACAAATTTAATTAAACTTTTAAGGGGATTTTGAAGTTTAGGGATTTATTATGTACAGTTATAATTTTAGCTTTCGCTATTTTTGATATCTCATTAAAATAATAGTTATGTTACTTTATACTGTTGCAGAAACTCTATCAAACATTGTGGAGTTTCTGCAAATTTAGATAAAGTAGACAAAGTATTTACCTCGGGATTAATTTTTACCG
>JAXJTR010000104.1:0-1734 GCA_036309465.1 Acutalibacteraceae bacterium | reverse complement strand
CAATAAAGGTTGAAAAATAATCTCTATATTTTTCATTCAAAAATATGTTCTTTATCCAGCTTTTAGCTATTTTTTCAGGTACAACAGCAACTCTTGAAATAAAAAAGTATTCACCGACTAAATCAGGGTACATTGGGGTAATTATGCTGTTGCTTTCATCTTTTTCGCATAGGCTTCTTATAAAAGCTTGTCCCTCTGATATATTATCATCATATCCAAAATCATTTTTCAAGGTTTCTATATAATCAGACAAAACCTTTATAGTGTTGTCCTTTTCAATATCAATTCCACCTGTAGCTGTTGCTATTGCAAGTAAATTTAGGTGGCTTTTCAAATTGTTCGCACTAGGTAGCTTGTCAGCATACTGGTTAATATAGTTATTTAGTAACTTTTCTGCGTTCCATTTTGAATATTGCTCTCCTCGTAAACAAGCGTCGGCTGTAAATAGTATAAACAAACAGCGGTCAGAAAAATCTGCATTTGCACCTTTTTTAGGCAATGTTTCCTTTACATACTTTATTATATTTTCTTTTTTCTCGTTAGTAAAAGTAGTTTTGCCATTTGTCCTAGCTTTTGTAAAATCGTCTAGCATAGATTTAATTGCTTCATTATCTAAAGCACCTAAATTTAAGGAAGCTGAGGAATACTCGTAATCTTCTCTATAAGTAGCAATTTCTTTATCATTAAAGATTTGACTATACCAAGTTTCAACACTCATACCAGAGGTAGCGGTGTATTTATCACGCTCTACAAATAGTATACGGATATTTTGGTCTTTTCTGTAGGTTGCTTTTATCACCTTGCGTATTTCTTCTTTGCGAGAGCCTGCATAGTCGAATATAAATAGAGTTGGGTGTATAAACTCTTTTTCTAAAATATCATTATAACTTGCGTCACTTTCGCACCATATTACAACCCAGCCACGCTTTATATACTCCTGTGCAATATGTAAAGCCAATTTACTTTTGCCTGTACCACCTTTACCTGTTATTGACCAAAAAGCAAATGGCTTTTCAGACAACATAAAGTTTTCTATTTGCTCTAATTCGTCTTTTCTACCGTAAAATCCAATTCCTTCATAAGAAAAATAAAAAGGATTTTGTGTGCTTACTGGTGGTAGCTGTGATTCTATTAAATAATTTCTTTTTAGTAGTTCATCAATTTTGCAATCAGCTTTGTCTAACGCTTTACTAAGATTATCATTCTTAATAAGTAGCTGAACAAGTGCGTAATTTTGGTTTAAGAATAATTCAACACTCTTTTCGTCGCACAATGTGGTGACAATCATTTTGATTATTTGTTTGTAACATTCCTCTGCTTCGCCATCTAAAGATTTGTGTTCGTTACAAATTATATCTATTAAACCACTAGGATTATTTATATAAGATGTAAATATGTTATTTATATTTTCCTTATGTTTTTCTGCATTTTCTTTAAACTGCTCTAAAGACTCTTTAACAGCAATTATAACAGCTTCTGCATCATCAGAGTTCGCTTCTTTTTCCGTAAATTTTTTTATAGAATCAAAAATTTCTACAGCTAAATTCTTTAATTGACCCTCTGGCGAGGTATCTTTTTCTAAAGCCTCTTTTCTTAATGCTATTCCTAAAAATATATTTTTAAAATAAGCAGGCTGACCAAAGGCTTGCAATATTATATCTAAGGCTGTTCCTGTATCTTTAATTGCAACTGCCGATAAAGCCATAAATAATCACTCCCCCCTAATTTTGTAAT
>JAXJTR010000103.1:0-10894 GCA_036309465.1 Acutalibacteraceae bacterium | reverse complement strand
CTTCCCAAAGCTTTTACACCCTCGATATAAATTGTGCTTTCTCCTGCACCTTTAATGCGTGCACCACAGCTGTTTAAGAAATCTGCCAAGTCGCATATTTCAGGCTCTCGTGCAGCATTAGTTATTGTTGTAATTCCTTTTGCACATACTGCACCTAATATAATATTCTCTGTTGCACCTACACTTGGAAAAGACAAAGTAATATCTGCTGAGTTTAACCCTTTTCCTGCATCACAATCAAGTTTACCGTGGGTATCGTTATAGGACATACCCATTTGTGCAAAAGCTGACAAATGCAAGTCGATAGGACGAGGTCCAAGCTCGCAACCGCCAGGTGGAGAAAGCTGTGCTTGTTTCATTCTGCCTAGCATAGCACCCAAGAATATTATAGAGGAACGCATTTCTCTCATAAGTTCACTTGGAATATCACACCTGTATATACCGTTACTGTCTATTACCACTGTGTTTCCGTTACGATAAACAATACAACCTAAATACCTTAGTATTTTAATTGCAGTATCTACATCTGTAAGTTGTGGGCAGTTATGAATAATAACTTCATCTCTGCAAAGAATGGATGCTGCCAAAATAGGCAAAGCACTGTTCTTGGCTCCTTGAATTTCGATACAACCATTCAGCCTACGGCAACCGTTAATAATATACTCTGCCAAGCTCTACACCCTTTCTGTAATATAAACAGTAAAAAACCTGTAAGGTAAAAGATGCACAGCTTGTAGCGTAGCTATATTAACCTATCAGGCTCTCTGTCATATTCTATGACAGAAAGCCGTGATTTGTGACTAAAAATTTATTATATTTTAACTACTTTCTTAATAATTGCAAGTATTCTTTCGTTTGAATCTGTTATAGCTGTTTTACGTGCATTTTCAGAATACTGTTGGAGCTTTTGTGGGTCTTTTACCATTTCGTCAACAGTTTCTGTTAGCTTTTCAGGAGTTAAATCCTTTTCTTCTATAACAGATGCGGCATTAGCGTTTACCAATGACATTGCATTGTGGAACTGATGATTTTCTGCAACATTTGGCGACGGAATAAGCACAGCCGGCTTACCTTGAGCTTGTAGCTCGCTTATTGTCATAGCACCGGCACGACATACCACTAAATCAGCCGCCGCAAGGCATACAGGCATATCGTGGATAAACTCTCTTATATCTAAATTATCGCACTTATTATAGTCACAGCCTTTTTCTGATAATAGCTCTGGGAACCAAGTGCCATATTGACCATAAGCGTGTATAATTTGATATTTACCGTCTTTTCCGCTTCTTGCTATATAATCTGCTACAGATTCATTAATCTTTCTTGCACCAAGACTACCACCAAAAGATAAAATAACAGGTCTGTCATCTAGTCCAAGCTTTTTTCTTGACTCTTGTTTATCTGCCTTTAGAATTTCAGGTCTTACAGGATTGCCTGTTATAGCAAAGTTATAATTACCGCCCATTCTCTCTTTAGCATCTGGATTAGCAAGCATTACAACCTTTGCGTTTTTTGCAAGCATTTTATTAGTAACACCCGGAAAAGCGTTTTGTTCGTGAATTATAGTAGGTATTCCCAACTGTGACGCCGCCCTTAGTACAGGACCACTTACATAACCACCTGTACCTACACATATATCAGGCTTGAACTCTTTAATTATTTTCTTTGCCTGCATACTTGCAGTAACAGCACGCTTTACTGTAGCAATGTTGTGAACAATAGCCTTTGGTGAAAAGCTTCTTTTAAAACCGCTTATTTTTACACTTTTAAAATTGTAGCCTGCTTTTGGCACAAGCTTTTCTTCCATACCGCCTGTTGCACCAACATATAAAATTTCTGAACCTTGAATTTTATTTTTTACAGTACCGGCAATAGCCAAAGCTGGGTTAATATGCCCTGCTGTACCGCCACCTGCTAATAGTACCTTCATTACAGCAACCTCGCTCTATTAATCAAATTAAGTTTTATTTATATTCGCACTTCTTGAAATTGATAGTACAATACCCATTTGTGCCAACAGCATTACAAGTGAACTACCACCATAGCTAAAGAACGGTAAGCTAATACCTGTATTAGGTAGAGTATCAGTAATAACTAAAATATTAAGAACTACCTGCAAGCCTACCTGTGCAGTTAATCCAACACCTAACAGCATACCAAATCTATCTTTAGCTCTTAAAGAAACCATTATACCACGAGCAACCAAAAGTGCAAATAAAGAAAGAATTATAATACCACCTATTAAGCCAAGCTCTTCAATAACAACTGCAAATACAAAGTCGTTTTGAGGCTCTGGCAAATAAAGATATTTTTGTCTTGATTGACCTATACCCATTCCTGTAAGTCCGCCTGAACCAATGGCATATAGGGAATTTTTTGTTTGCCATACAAGATTTTGCATATCAGATGATAAGTCTGTTTCAAGTGCCATACCCCAGCCTTTAAGACGCTCCATAGCATATTTTAATAAGCCCGTTACCTGTAAAATTAAATACAAAGCAATTACAGCACTTACACCTATAACAAACCATCTTGCCTTTACACCGCTACACCACATCATAATTGCAAGTAGCATAGTTACAATAACTATACAAGAATAGTGAGGCTCCATAATCAATAAAATAACTGATGGTATAGCTATTACCAATGCAGGTAAAACACCGTATTTTAAAGTATCCATTTTTTCAAAATATATAGATGCCCAGTGAGCGTAAAAAAGGATTATGGCAAATTTTAACACCTCAGACGCTTGGAAAGAGAAAATACCTAAGTTTATCCATCTATGTACCTGATTTACAGCAGGCATAAATAATACCAACACCAGCAAACCAAAAGCTATAGCTAACACAATTAATGCCAATCTGTGAAAGTGATGATAATCAAAAAACGAAACACCTATCATTACACCCACACCTACCACAGCAAAAATAGCTTGTCGTGACAGATAGTAGTAGCTGTCGCCCATAGTATAGTAGGCATAGGCATAAGATGCAGAAAACATCATAACCATACCCACAACCAGCAATAGAATTACCATAAAGAAGAAAGGCATATCCATACCACCACGAACAGAAAACAGCTTAAAGCGTCGCCTTATTCTACTGCCTGTTGTTTCTTCTTTTTCGGTAGCAGATGTTCTTTCTTCTCTTATGCGTTGTCTTTCTTTTTCTTCTAATTCTTTGCGGTGATCTTTAATTCTTTCTCTTGCTATATATTGTAAGCTTTCCATTATCTCACCACCATAAAACCAAATTTAAAACTGTGAATAAGTATATAAAACTGAAAGAAATGTTAACACACCCATAATTGCAGTTATTATACTAAATACAACTACAATTTTAACCTCTGACCACCCACACATTTCAAAATGGTGGTGTATAGGGCTCATTTTAAATAATCTTTTACCATGTGTAAGCTTAAAATAACCAACCTGTAAAATAACAGAGAACATTTCTACAATGTAAATTAATCCAAGTGGAATAATAAGTACAGGCATATTCATTCCGTATGCAACTGCACATATAAAACCACCTAAAAATAAAGAACCTGTGTCACCCATAAATACCTTTGCAGGGTGGAAATTCCACAACAAGAAGCCTAAGCAAGCACCTGCAAGCGAAGCAGACATAACAGACATACCATTATCCACTACAAAGCCTGCAATAATCATTAAAGCTAATGACACAAAGAATGTAACAGAACCATCTAAACCGTCTAGTCCGTCTGTTAAATTTGTAGCATTTACAAAACCTACTAT
The DNA here is from genome assembly GCA_036309465.1 of Acutalibacteraceae bacterium. Taxonomy (GTDB): domain Bacteria; phylum Bacillota; class Clostridia; order Oscillospirales; family Acutalibacteraceae; genus CAG-964. The sequence continues at coordinate 7,137 of JAXJTR010000103.1, read as the reverse complement.
TAAGATTATTGAGAATATCCAGTATACAACGCCCAAATTAACAGAACCTAGAAAAGGTACAACTGTTGCAGAGCTACAACCACCTAGCACTAATGTCATAACATAGGCAGTAGCTACTACAAATTGTAGTACAAGCTTTTGTTTTTCTGTTAGACCCTCGTTATGTTTTTTTACAACCTTTATATAATCGTCAATAAAACCGATTACACCAAACAACACAGCCATTGCTAAGCCTGCATAGAACTTTAAATGGTCTTGAAAATCTCTTGCCCCTGGGCTGATTACATCAAGAATTAAATAACAAACTAAAGATACAACTACAGCGGATACAATAAACATAATACCGCCCATTGTTGGAGTTCCTGACTTTTTTTGATGCCACTGTGGACCTTCTTCTCGTATTGGCTGACCAAACTTTATTTTGTGCAGTACAGGAATAAGAAATTTGCCAATTACCGAAGAAATTACAAATGCTGCAACTGCCGCAATTATTGTCATATAACTACTCATTATTTTACCTCCATAACTTTAATTATCTATTGTTACATTACTCCGCTACCGTAATTACTGTCTTGTTCAAAGTTTACAGAAATAACAGTACCTGATTTAACCTTTGAGCCTGGTTTTATATCTTGTGAATAAGATATACCTTCGCCCTCGGCATTAGAGCCTACTATACTTATATTAAGATTATACATAGAAGCCCAGTAATTTGCATCTGATACAGACATACCTGTTAAATCAGGCACCTCTACAATATCGCTCTTTACACTTTCTTCATCTGTATAAAGTACAACCGTACCTTGTTGAGGAAGTCTTGACTCGGCAATTGGAACCTGTGAAATAACAGTTTCACCCTCACCCATTATAACAGCGTTATATCCTCCTTGCTGTACTGCTGACTCTGCCTCTGAAATACTCATACCTATATAATTTTCAGCTGTAGTATCCATTTGCTCTATTTCTTCCTCTGTATACTCAGCCTCAACATTAAGATAAGGTAAAACCTCGTTCATAATATTAGCAAATACAGGTGCCGCAACAGAGCTACCATAGTAGCTGTTACCTCTTGGAGTGTCAAAATAAACAAGCAAACACACTTCTGGATTATTTGCAGGAGCAAAGCCACAATAAGATGCTATATACTGCTGGCTTCCATCTGAATCGTATACCAATTTTTCTGAAGTACCTGTTTTACCTGCTACTCTATAGCCTGAAACATAGCCATTTTTACCTGATCCATTTATAGCATTTTCTTCCATTGCTTCAATAACTCTTTGTGCAACCTCTTTAGAAATAACCTGTCTTTTTGTAACAGGAGTTTTAGTTTCTACTACGTTGCCCTTTGAGTCTGTTATTTCTTTAACTACATAAGGTTGCATTAAATTACCACCATTTGCAACAGCAGACATTGCTGTAACCATTTGGATTGGTGTAATAGCAAAACCTTGACCAAAGGAAGCAACAGCTAAGTCTGTTGGACCTATTTCGTTAAAGAAAATGCCTGACTGTTCACCAGGGAGGTCTATACCTGTTTTCTCGGAAAAACCAAAGCCCTGATAATACTCCCAAAATTTATCAGCACCCACAGCCTGACCTATCATCATAAATGCAGGGTTACAAGAGTTACACAACGCTTCTGTATATGTTTGAATACCGTGACCTGCTGTGTCGTGACAGTGGATAGGGCTAACACCCTCGTAAGGTACATAGGAGCCACTGCAAGAATATCGTGATTCCTCATTTATAACATTCTCTGACCAGCCCATACAAGAAGTAATAACTTTGAATACTGAACCCGGATAATAAGTATCTGCTATAGCTTTATTTCTCCATTGTGTAGCAAGTGCTTCACCCTCAGCAGTGCTTTTTTCGCTGGCTGGCAACGCATCTATTTTTTTCTGTATTTCAGGATTTGCAATAGTAAACGGAGAGTTAAGGTCATATCCACCCTCAACTGCCATACCTAATATTGCACCTGTTTTTACCTCCATCATAATAGCAACTGCACGGTTTTCAACAACATTCTCTTTAATACCCTGTTGTACATATTTTTCCATTATATGCTGGATATTTTCATCTATAGTTAAATGAATATTGTTACCATCTTCAGCATCTATTTTTTGCTCATATTCAAAAGGCATTTCAGTACCACCTGCATTTTTTGCAGTGATAACTCTTCCTGGTGTGCCTGTTAGATAGCTGTTGTATTGATATTCTATACCCTCTAAGCCTGTACCGTCTGAACCTGTAAATCCAAGTATGGTTGAAGCAAAATCTCCGTAAGGATAGTAACGCTTGTAATCCTCTTTAAGAACAATAACATTACCAAGGTCATACTTTTCGTCAAGCTCTTCTAAAAGCTTGAGAACCTTTTCTTTTTCTGCGGTTTCAACCTGTCTTTTTACAACAGAGTAGTAATTTTTCTCTTTTGTTTTTTCGTATATCTTGTTTTGGTCCATATCTAATATTTCAGACAGCTGTTGAGCCACATAAGTGCGTTGCTCGTCTGATTCAAAATAGATAGGTGCCAAAATTACCTGCCAAACAGTAGCACTTTGGGCAAGTGTTTTTCCGTTTACATCAAAAATGGTGCCTCTTTTTGCTGAAATAGTTGTATCATTCAGCTGTTGAGAATAAGCCCTTTGCTGTAGCTCATCACCCATAAATAAACCAAAATAAAACAATCTGCCTATTGCCAAACCAAAGCCTATTACCAATAATCCTAACAGCAATTTCTTTGATCTGCCTATTATAGTTCGGTTGCTTCCAACATTCGCCATAGCTTCCTCCTATACTTAATTGATAAGTTTTCTATAATATGTATTTAAACAAAATGTATTTCACCATAAACATAAGCTATGATATAATACAAAGTTTGATTTAATCCGACAAAAAATAAGGGCTGTAACAGTAACAGTAGCAAGCTACCCTGCTACTGTTACAACTAAAGGGACAACCCATTATGTTACAACCGCTTTTATTATTCCTCTATATGTTTATGCCAGCATAAATACATTAAGACCATAAACTGGAAATTGCGTTTGCTATAGTCTCAAAAATATTATTACCGCCAGCTGTTGAAACCTCTGCCTTGTCACCCTCTGCCAAACTTATATACTCCTTTTGATATGTATCTGCTCGACTCATACCAAGGTCTGACTGTGCACTTTCTTCTACCAAAGCAGATGAATATTTAGCTTCTACCTTCATCTGTGCCTGTATGTAAATACTTTGCTGTTCTGCTAAATCAGTTTTTGCATTTGATATCTGCTGATTAAGCTCGGTTAATTGAACCTGACCTAATATCATACAGATAACCAAAGCTACTAACATTGAAGCAGGTAAACCATACTTTAATGTAGAAAAAAGTCTTACTCTTTTCTTTTTTGCATTTTCTATTGCTTTTTGCTGTTCTTCAGACAGCTTGGTTTCTTTATTTTCTTCTACGTTTATTTCCTCTGTTTCAAACAGAGAAATATCATAAGCTTCTTTATTATACATAAAAGCCATTTATAATCACCCCGATTATGATAACTGCGTTTAAATATTGATAACCTCTTCTCTCAAACTCTCTTAATAATTCTCTCTTGCTTTTTAATTTCTCTAAAATTTTCTCGTTACTTCTTCTTACTCTTATTGTTTGTTAAAACACTTTACCTCAAATATACATATACAGCCCGTTGCTATAATTATCTCCCATTATATATGGTTACCTTACTCTTTTTATACATATAAACGCATATTAAATATTATTATCTTTGAACTAAAATTAGGAATTTTTAACAATAAACTTCCTCTAGTTTTAGGCATATCTACTCTAATATCATTCTACTATATATATGCTTTTTTGTCAAAGGCTTTTTTTGTCAAAAAAGCCACAATCTAACAAAATATTTATAGCTTAGTAACTGCCCTTAGTCGTGCACTGCGTGACCTTGGGTTTTCTTCTAATTCTTGCTGTGTTGCTTCTACAGGTCGCTTAAAAACAAGCTGTGCTTTAGGCTTATTTCCACATACACACACAGGAAAATCCTTAGGGCAAGTACAACCAACACACCACTGTGCCATAGTCTTTTTTACAATTCTGTCTTCAAGAGAATGGAATGTAATTATTGACATTCTGCCCTGTGGCTTTAATAGTTTAAATCCACCTTGTAAACCTTCTTGTAGTCTATCTAACTCTCCATTTACTGCTATACGCAACGCCTGAAAGGTTTGTCTTGCAGGGTGACCCTCTCGCCTTTTGGCTGCTGGCACTGCACCTTTGATAATTTCTGCAAGCTGAATAGTTGTTGATACAGGAGCTTTTTCTCTTTCTCTTATAATAGCACGAGTAATTTGCTTAGCAAACTTTTCCTCACCGTAACGACTTATGATTTTAACCAGTTCTTCGTAAGGCAACTGATTTACCAAATCGTAGGCAGATGTACCAGATTGGCTCATTCTCATATCCAATGGTGCATCGTGATGAAATGAAAATCCACGTTCAGGAGTATCTAACTGTCTTGAGGACACGCCAATATCTAACATAATACCGTCAATTTCCTCTATTCCTAAACCATTTACAATGTTTACAACATCTGAAAAGTTTCCCTTACATATTATGGAATTATCAAAATTTTTAAAACGCTCAGTAACTGTTGCAATAGCGTCTGGGTCTTGGTCTATTGATATAAGCTTGCCCTTTGGTGACAATCTTTTTAATATCTCATAAGAATGACCACCGCCACCGGCTGTACCGTCTACATAAATTCCGTCTGGATTTATATTAAGAGAATCTATTGTTTCCTCCAACAAAACCGGCTTATGAGAGAAATTCATTTAAACAGCACCTCCTTATATACCAAGCAATTCCATAGCTTGCATAATACTTTCTTGACTTTGATTTTCTAAATATTCATTCCATTTATCAGTGTTCCAAATTTCTACTCGGTTACCTGTACCAATTACTGTTACATCTTTATCTAATTGGGCGTATTTTCGCAGGTTATCAGGAATCAAAATTCTGCCCTGTGCATTTGGTGTAGCATCGCAAGCACCAGCACAAAAAAATCTTACAAGCTGTAATCCTGAGGCAACAGGTAATGATGCAATTTTATCCTGAAATAATTGCCATTGCTCCATAGATAAAACAAAAAGACAATTATTCATACCCTTTGTAAGCATAAAGGTTTCACCAAGTTCTTCTCTAAACTTGGCAGGAATTATAACTCTGCTTTTTGAGTCAATATTATGTTGATACGTACCTATTAACATAATTAATCCCTTTTAATGTTCCTTTCACTATACTCGGTGGTAAAATCTGCAACTTTATGACACAAAATGTATCTAATCTGACACCGTATGATAATTATAAAGCATTACCCCCGAAAAAGCAAGGTTATTTAAGGATTTATTTCAAGGTTCAACAAAAAATTAAGCTATACAAAATATAATAGGATTTAGCATAAGAATTTGTTGTATTTTGGCTACATATATAATCTATATGTTTAATAAAAATTTATCTGCTGTTTATATTAGCTCAAATAGCAACCATACTATATATTAAAATCTCTTTTCACCTGTACTCATTTACTTGTTAAAAATATAAATAAAAAATATTAAGTTTTTTTAAGATTTATCTTGATTTTTTTGTAAATATAATATATAATAACTACTGTTGTGCCGGTGTGATGGAATTGGCAGACGTAGTGGACTCAAAATCCACCGGTAGCGATACCGTGCCGGTTCGAGTCCGGCCACCGGCACCAAAAAGAGTGTTCGTAGCAGTTTTAAGCTATGAACACTCTTTTTCTTTATCAAATTCTTTTATATGTATACGTGAGCAGGTTATGTGCCTGCTCACGTATACATAATTATAGTTCAATTTGCTATTATACAGACTTTCGGAATACACCATATCCTACACCTATATATGTGTTAGCTTTGTAGCATATCAAAATAATAAGATAATTTAAAATACGCCATACAACAAAAAGTTTTCAAATTATCTTGTACGAAACTTATGGTATATTGTGATAATGTAAAAGGTCGACTACTCAAATAACGAGTAGTCGACCTCTTTATTACAATAGTTTATACGTAAGATACTTTAAACCACATATACAATATATCATTTTATACCGATATATGTTTTCACTTAAAATTAAGCTTTTTCCACTGTTAACGCATTTGTTGTTTTATTAAAGCTAAATTTGTATGTACCTCCACTTGCAATTAAAGTAACAGGTGTATTGTAGTTGCCGTATAAAGTTTTACTACCTTTGTCTGTAATTTTCAAACCAACTGTTAGGACTTGTCCATAGTTGTAAAGTTTAAAGGAATATGTTCCCTCTATTAAAATTACAGTGCCTACAGCAACATTATTAGAACCACCATTATCGTTTAACACTAAATCAAAATCACCTGACAAATGAATATTATCTGTAGCTTCATCTTTAGCAGGGATATGATTTATTATAAGTTTATTAGTTGAGGTGTTTAAAGTAAATGTATATGTACCACCTGTTGCAACCAATGTTATATTTGATGAGAACTTATTGCTTGTTGACAGTGAGCCGGTTGTTTTATCGTTTACTGTTTTTCTATAACCGAAAGAAACACCATCAATTGACAATTTAAAGTTATATGTACCTGCCTCTAAATAGGTTGTACCTATTGAAAGTGTACGACCCTTGACTGGGGTTAGGATAGTGTTAATATCACCTATTAGGTACTCTTTAGGTAGATTTTTGTCGTGTTTAATAACCAATGCGTTAGTATCTGTATTTACTTGGAATGTGTAAACACCACCTGTTGCTTTTAGGGTCAAATAGCTATTAAATGTAGACTTAAATGTTAATCCACCTGTTGTATCTGTAACAGTTTTACCATAGCCTAATAGTGTACCATTGTTATTAAGTTTAATTTTATATGTACCGGCTTGTAAAGCAATTTTACCATTAACCCTGTTTGTGCCACAGGTTGATAATTTCATTTCTATGTCACCTGTTACATAGTAGTTGTTTGTTGTTGGCTGTTCTGTACCTGTTCCTATTATTTTAAAAGTGCTTATTTTTTCACCGGCATAGTTACCAATACCTGTTATAGTAATTTTACCTGTGCCAACATTTGTGTTGTTAGTATACTTTATTG
>JAXJTR010000102.1:0-13151 GCA_036309465.1 Acutalibacteraceae bacterium | reverse complement strand
TTTTGTTGACATTATATACTTGTGTGGTATAATAATACTGGTTAAAGGTATAAGTTCAATGCTCTTAAATTTAAGAGAACTTAGAAGTCTATTATGAAATGTTTGGAGTGGGTAAAATTTTTAGCCAAACTTATATCTTGTATAGAAATATTAAGTATATGTATAGGTGATATTATGAACGATAAAACATTAAAAGAATATATAAAATGTATTTATGAATTGGAGTCAGCGTTGTATCAACAAAATTTATTATATGATGAAATTGACAGTAAAATTGATGAAAAGAAAAAATTTCGTCCCAATTCACTAAAGAAAAAGAAATCTGTGGCAAAAAATGTGTGGAACGCTGTAACCCACGATGAAACATTTGGAGATTATTTTGGCACTATGTTTGGTAGTGCAGTTATGGGAGGAATAGTGTTATTTGTTATAACTTTTATATTGTCGATAATTGGGGTAGACGACCTTTTTGATATAGAACCAACTAATTTTGTGTGGGGTTCTGTATTGATTGGTGCTATAGGTGGAGGAATATTATATGTCATTACTGGAATAGTAAATGGAATAATTCAATGGAAGGAAACAAGTAATTATAATGCTCAAACTGAAATTGACAATAAAAATATAACACAGCAAAATCTAAAAAATCAGGATTTATACGGAAAGCAGGCTGAGAATTTAAGCAAAGAGTTAAATAAGGTTGGAAAATTGTATAACAACACCCGAAACACTCTTGAAAAACTTTATAGTATAAATATTATATATCCGAAGTACAGAAATTTTGTTGCTATAAGTTCGTTTTATGAGTATTTTGAATCTGGTAGATGTGATACTTTAAAAGGTTACGAAGGAGCTTATAATATATTTGAGAATGAAGTACGACAGAATATAATTATAGCGAAACTAGATGAGGTTATTGAGCGTTTAGATAGGATAGAAAGTAGTCAGTATATGCTATATTCAGCAATTAATAAAAGTAATCAGATTGCTACTAATATGAGCAAGCAAATTTTTAATCTAGCTATAAATTTGAAAGAAATTTCTAATAATAGTCTTATATCCACTTATTATCAAAAAGAAACTGCATTAAATACAGAGGTTTTGAGAAAAATAGAAACATTTCGACTACTACACGAAAAATATTAGTAATATAATTTAAAATATGCTAAGTAAAACAAACTTTTCTATTATCTATAAATCGAATTTCGTTTTTTGGGTATTGACTATTGACTATTAACTATTAACTATTAACTATTGACATCACAACTATTAACATAAAATAAAAAACAACTGTCTATTCTCATATTATTAGGAAATAGACAGTTGTTTTTATTGTTAAATTTTGAATTTAAGTTTTAAGTATTAAAATAAAATTAGAATTTAGTCTAATATCATACGAACACCGCCGTAAATGCCGGCGTCGTTGCCTAAATCTGCTAATTTAAAATATGTGTTCTTAGCTGCGTGGAAAGCGTAATCCTGATAATTTTGCTGTACCTTTTCAATTAGATATGAGCCTGCTTTAGATACACCGCCACCTATTACAAATACCTGAGGATTTACAACGCAGGCAATTTGTGATAAGCCTCTGCCAAGAATTTTAGCTGTTTTATCAACTATTTTTTCTGCTACTGCATCACCGTTTTTAGCTGCATCGAATATTGCTTTTGCAGATATACCATCAGCTTTTAGCTCTGTTTCGCAGTCAGGATTATCTTCAAGATATTTCTTAGCTGTTCTTACTATACCTGTTGCAGAGGCATACTGCTCTAAGCAACCACGGTTACCACAACCGCAAGATTCCTTTTCATTCTCTTTCATTTGAATATGACCAATTTCGCCACCTGCACCATTGCTACCGCAAACAACCTTTTCGTTGATGATAATTCCGCCACCAACACCTGTGCCAAGTGTAACCATAACAATGTCTTTGTAGCCTTTGCCACCGCCTTGCCACATTTCGCCCAAAGCGGCTACATTAGCATCGTTACCAACCTTAACCTTTAGCTCGGTTAATCTGTTAAGCTCTATTTGAACATTAAACACACCCCAACCAAGGTTTACACATTTAAAAACAGTACCATCATCATCAACAGGACCCGGTACACCAACACCGATACCCTCTACATCTGCCTTTTCAATTTTCTTTTCTGAAATCTTTTTATCAATTTCGTTTGCTATGTCAGGCAGAATATTAACACCGTTTTCTTCTGTTCTGGTAGGAATTTCCCATTTTTCAAGCAATGTACCTGATGTTTCAAAAAATCCCATTTTTATTGTAGTGCCACCAATATCGACACCAAAAGCATATTTTTTCATATTTAATTCTCCTTGAGATAAATTAAAAACAACATAATCTGCTATGTTATTTTTCCTTAACAAATACATTATAACAGAAATATTATAATCTGTCATTCTATTTTTGTATATTTTTATATAAAATAATAAATTCTATATTATTACATTCTGCTATTTTTGCTGTTAATTTCTTCGATAAGCTGTTTAATTTCTCCCTCTGCCTGCCTTACCTCTTGCAAAAAGGCATCAGACGACACACGCAACGCACCGTGACCAAGGATAATATATTGCTCCAATCCGTCGGAGGTTACAACTCTTACCTTGTGATTTTTTGCAAGCTTGTGGGTTACTTTTTCAATATACATATCAGCTGTTTCGGCTTCTTTTGTGTAAACAACATTAATATTATTCACACGCTCTACCTCTCGGTGTTTGCCCTTTACTCTGTAGGCATCAAAAACTAAGATAAGCTCACATTTTTTATAGCCTTGATAATTACACAGAATATTTATAAGTCTGTTTCTTGCGTTGTCCAGATTGTCTTTAGCAAGTTGCTTTAGCATTTCCCATGAATGTACTACATTATATCCGTCTACCAGTAAGTATTCAGGTCCTGTGTACTTTTCTTGTAGCTTATATGTTTTTTTATTTTGAGAACCATAATCTATTTTTACAGGTCTTTTTACAGCTGTGGTATTTCTCTTGATTGAGCCATAGGTTTGTTCAAAAATTTCCATAAGCTCTCTATCTTCGGCGAAAATATCTGCACCATAGTTGCTAAATCTGGCGGTTACTCTGTCACTTGCTCTTATTGGTTCATCGTCCAAAGTCTGTTCTTTGGTAAAAATACTTGGTAAGTGCATATATTGCGGTACTTCGTCCCACTTTACATTAAAGCCTGCACCGTGTGAACAAAATACAGAATCACAAGTATTAGCAAGGTCACCGTCGCAATTATAGCCTATTTTTTCTATAACCTCTTCTGAATTATGGCAAGGTTGGTATCCTTTTAAAATACACATTAGTCTGCCTTTGCCATGGGTATACTGAATTACCTCTTGCTGATAACTCCCCATAGTTGCCACAGGTGCAGTGCCTGTAAGTGTAGTAGTATCCCCTAATACTTCAGGAGGCGAAAAGCTACCATACATACGCTGAATATCCGACATTGCTCTGCCTACATTTTCGTTAGGGATTTCCAAAGTAAATTCGTAAACAGGCTCCAGCAAAACACTTTCAGCACTTCTTAAACCCTGACGCACTGCCTTGTATGTTGCTTGTCTAAAGTCACCACCCTCGGTATGCTTTGGGTGTGCTTTACCTGACATTAAGGTTATTTTCACATCGGTTATTGGTGAACCTGTAAGAACACCTAAATGGGATTTTTCCTGTAAATGAGTTAATATAAGGCGTTGCCAGTTTCTATCCAAATTATCCTCTTTGCAATTAGTAGCAAATGTAACACCACTGCCATTAGGAGCTGGCTCTAATAGCAAATGAACCTCTGCATAATGCCTTAAAGGTTCAAAATGTCCCACACCCTCTACTGAATTGCTTATAGTTTCTTTATATATAATGTTACCTTGTCCAAACTCTACTGAAAATCCAAATCTATCGTTTATAATACTTTTTAGTATTTCTAACTGAATTTCACCCATAAGCTGAATGTGAATTTCGCCTAAATTTTCATTCCATACAACATTTAGCTTTGGGTCTTCTTCTTCCAATATTCTCATTTTACTTAAAGCAGTGTGGCTATCTATAGTTTTAGGTAGAATTACACTATATGTTAGCACAGGCTCTAAAACAGGTATTGGAGAATCCTGTTCAGCCCCTAAACCGTCACCGCTTTTTGCAAAGGTTATACCCGTTACAGCACATATAGAGCCACTGCAAGCAGTATCAACAGGGGTAAAGCGGTCGCCTGAATATATTCTGATTTGGTTTACCTTTTCACCTTGTTGGGTATTTTTATCAATTAGCACATCTTTTACTTTAAGATTACCTCCTGTAACCTTTAGAAAAGTTAGTCTGTTCTTTTGGTTATCCTCAGTAATTTTATATACCTTTGCACCAAATTCGCTACTGTAATTAGGCTGTTCTGTATATACATCAAGCCCCTGTAAAAGCTCATCTATACCCTGTAATTTTAGTGCCGAACCAAAATAGCAGGGGAAAACCTTACGCTTTTTTATTGCAGAGATAATATCCTGTGTGCATAGCTGTTCATCATAATATTTTGACAATAAATCTTCATCACAAAGAGCAACTGCTTCTTTAAATTCTGCTTCATCAATATTATTAAAATCTGTGCAGTTGTCGCTTAGTTTGCTTTTTAACTGTTGAAGCACCGCCTGTTTCTCTGCACCCTGTAAATCCATTTTATTAATGTAAATAAAGGTTGGAATATTGTATCTTGAAAGCAATCGCCATAGCGTTGTTGTGTGGCTTTGTACACCATCTGTACCGCTTATAACTAAAATTGCATAATCAAGCACCTGCAAAGTTCTTTCTGCTTCAGCAGAAAAGTCGATATGCCCCGGAGTATCCAATAATGTAAACTCTGTATTACTATATTTAAGCACAGCTTGTTTAGAGAAAATAGTAATACCTCTTTCTCTTTCAAGTGCAAAGGTATCTAAAAAGGAGCTTTTATGGTCAACTCTGCCTAATTTACTTATATTGCCTGAGCAATACATAAGTGCCTCTGACAGAGTGGTTTTGCCTGAGTCAACATGGGCAAGCACTCCTATTGCCAGTTTTTTCATATTATTACCCTTTTCGTAAGAATTTTATTATATTATAACATACTTTACCTATATCTGAAAACACCCTCACAAAAACTAAGTTTTTATTGGTGTATAAAAAATTTGCCATAACAAATAATAAATATGGTGATTTATATGCTAAAACGAACTATTCAGGATTTTTTGCTACTTATTTTAGGAGGAACCGCATACGGAATAATAGAGCTTATATGGCGACAGCGTACTCATTGGTCTATGCTGGTTACAGGTGGAATTTGTTTTTTATCATTATTCAGAATTTTTTCTAAAATAAAAAATACTGCAACCTTTTTAAAATGTATTGTAGGCTCGGTGTTAATTACTGTTGTTGAACTACTTGTAGGTTGTGTGGTAAATTTAAAACTAAAGCTTGAGGTTTGGGATTATTCAAAAATGCCCTTTAATGTTTTGGGACAAATATGCCCACTGTATAGCGTGTTTTGGGGGTTTTTAACATTGCCTATAATTTTTGTGTGTAATAAGCTTGAAAAAAGAATAAATTAACACTAGTGAAAAGGGGATACCTCACTTATTTAGTGAGATACCCCCTTTTTGTCTACCTACAGATAGCTTTTTTCTTAATATATTTGGAAGAAACTATTTTGTTATATCCATACATCTAATAAGAAGTTATTAATTTATTGCACTATATGGTATTTCTTTTAATATTAAAGGCATTTACACCTGCATAAACTGCACTACAGCCAAGCTGTTCTTCTATTCGCAATAATTGGTTGTATTTTGCAACACGCTCGCTTCTGCTTGGTGCTCCTGTTTTTATTTGACAAGTATTAAGTGCCACTGCTAAATCTGCTATTGTTGTATCCTCTGTTTCTCCTGAGCGATGTGATGATATTGCAGTATATCCAAATTTATGGGCAAGCTTAATAGCCTCTAAGGTTTCTGAAACAGAACCAATTTGATTTAGCTTTATTAATATCGAGTTACCGCAACATTGCTCTATTCCTTTTTGCAATCTTTCTGTATTGGTAACAAATAAATCATCACCTACAAGCTGTACTTTATCACCAAGCACCTTGGTTAATATTTGCCAGCCCTCCCAGTCTTCTTCGTCTAAAGCGTCCTCTATTGATATAATAGGATATTTTTCAACAAGATTTTTCCAATGGTCAATAAGTTGTTGTGATGTTAACTTTGTACCTGCCTTTGGTAGAATATATTCGCCTTTCTTTTCGCCTTTCCATTCGCTTGTGGCTGCGTCCATTGCTAACATAAAATCTGTGCCTGCTTTATAGCCTGCTGATTCAATTGCTTTTATAATATATTCTATTGCTTCTTCGTCGCTTGCAAGATTTGGTGCAAATCCGCCCTCGTCGCCAACTGATGTAGCCAAACCTTGTTCCTTTAATAGCTTAGCTAAACAATGAAAAACCTCTGCACACCATTGCAATCCCTCTTTAAAGCTTTTTGCACCTACAGGCATTATCATAAATTCTTGAACATCTACTGTGTTAGAAGCGTGTGCTCCACCGTTTAAAATGTTCATCATTGGCACAGGTAAGCGATTTCCTGTAACTCCGCCTAAAAACTTATATAGTGGAATATTCATAGAATTAGCCGTAGCCCTTGCTGTTGCAATAGATACAGCTAAAATTGCGTTTGCACCAAGTTTAGATTTATCCTTTGTGCCATCTGCTTTAATCATTATTTTATCTACCTTATATATATCAGAAGCATCTACGCCGTGTAGGGCATTGTTTATTGTAGTGTTTATATTTTCAACAGCGTTTAAAACACCTTTACCTAAATAGCGTTTGCTGTCGCCATCTCTAAGCTCCAATGCTTCAAACTCACCTGTTGATGCTCCGCTTGGTGCTGTACCTCTGCCAATAGTTCCGTCAGACAAATGCACCTCTGCTTCTACAGTTGGATTTCCCCTTGAGTCTATAATTTCTCTGCCTATAACTTTTTCAATTATTGTTTTATTCATAGCAAAATCTCCCTTAATTATTAATGTACAATATAGTATGTAGAAATTTTTTATTATTTATACAGAGAAACTCCAACGGGTTTCAGTATATTTTCTCCTTTACTTCGTTATTTTAAATAGCCTTGTTCTTTCATTGACAAAGACATTGTTGCGTGATAAAATATAGTGTGATATTGTTGAATAATTGTGCATTTTTATTGCATAAATAATAACTTTTAAGTGTATCTCTTTTTAAAATATTATGTAGTTTTAAAGAGAGTTGAGTATTAGTAAATGAAGGGATGTTTGTGTATGGATAATCTAGCTGGATTAAAAGACAAAATTGCTTCGATTAAATCGGAGATTGAAAACGGTGCAAAAAACCTAACATCATCAAAAGAACTGTATGAGTTTCAAAAGCAGTATGTTGATGGTAAATCAGCTAAAATTAATGGTCTTATGAAAGAAATGCGTTCTGTTCCAAACGAAGACAAGGCGGCTTTTGGTAAAGAGGTTAACCTTGTTAAGGTATGGGCACAAGAAGTATTTGCAAAAATAGGTGAAGAAATAAAGGCTAAAGAGCTACAAGAAAAGTATGCTGCCGAGCAAATAGATGTTACAATGCCATCAGTATGCCATAAGCAGGGTAACTTACACCCTAACACACTTATAAAAAATCAGCTTATTGATATTTTTGCAGGTATGGGCTTTGAAATTTTTGAAGGCTCTGAAATCGAAAACGATTACTACAACTTTACAGCGTTAAATACACCTGAGGACCATCCTGCTCGTGATATGCAAGATACTTTCTATCTATCACCTGAATTTTTGTTGAGAACACAAACATCAGCAGGACAAATTCACGTTATGGAAAAGGGTCAGCCTCCAATAAAAATTTTGTCACCTGGTAAGGTTTTCCGCTCAGATGACGATGCTACACATTCACCTATGTTTAGCCAAATGGAGGGTCTTGTTGTAGACGAAAATATTACTTTATGCGACCTACAGGGTATGCTTGATATTTTTGTTAAGAAAATATTTGGCGAAAGCGTTAAAACAAGACTACGCCCATCTTACTTCCCATTTACAGAGCCATCTGTAGAGGTTGATGTAAGCTGTTTCTCTTGTGGTGGTAAGGGCTGTAGTTTGTGCAAGGGCACAGGCTGGATTGAGGTTTTAGGTGCAGGTATGGTTAACAAAAATGTACTTATAAACTGTAACATAGACCCTGACAAATACAGCGGTTTTGCCTTTGGTATGGGTATAGAGCGTATAGCTATGCTGAAGTACGGTATTAACAACATCAAGGCATTGTTCGAGTCTGACACAAGAGTGCTTGAACAAATTAACGACTAATTTATAAGTAAGGAGAGTTAATATGTTAGCACCATTAAGCTGGTTAAAAGAATATGTTGATATAGATATAACACCTCAAGAGCTTGAGAAAAAGCTATTTTCAAGCGGTTTTGAGGTTGAAGCCCTAGAAGAAGTTGGCAAAGACATTACTAATGTAGTGGTTGGTTTAGTAGAAACCTGCGAAGCTATTGAGGGCACTCATTTACACCTATGCACAGTTAACTGTGGCGAACACGGTACATTCCAAATTTGTTGTGGTGCAAATAATGTACAGGCTGGTGGTAAATATCCTACTGCTTTGGTAGGTGCTACTGTATACGCTACAGCAAAAGACCATGTTACTATTGAAGGTGTAATGACAATAAAAGAGGGCAAGCTAAGAGGATACGACTCCTTTGGTATGCTTTGCTCAGGTACAGAGCTTGGCTTAAACGACAATTTATATCCTGGTGCAGGTTATAACGGTCTTTTAGTATTACCTGAAGATGCACCTGTTGGTAGCGATGTTAAGCCTATACTTGGTATGGATGATTGGATATTCGACATTAGCATTACTGCTAACCGTCCTGACTGCCAAAGTATTATTGGTATTTCAAGAGAAATTGCAGCTGCTCTTGGTAAAGAGTTTAAAATGCCTGCTCTTGATTATACAGAAACAGACAAAACACTTGACGATTTAACAGTAGAGGTAAAAGCCCCACAGCTTTGCCCAAGATATTGCTCACATTATGTACACGACGTAACTATTGCAGATGCTCCACAGTGGATGAAACGCAGACTTGCATTAGTTGGTTGTTCTTCAATTAACAATATTGTTGATATTACAAACTATGTTCTTAAAGAGTTTGGTCAGCCTGTTCACGCATTCGATTTATCTCAGCTAGAGGGTCATCACCTAGAGGTACGCTGTGCTAATGATGGCGAAATGATTAAAACTCTTGATGAAAAAGATTTTAAGCTTAACAGCAACAACCTTGTAATTTGCGACAGCAAAAAGCCTGTTGCACTTGCAGGTATTATGGGTGGTTTTAATTCAGAAATTAAAAACACTACAACAGAGGTTGTTATAGAAACTGCAAAATTTGCAAGAGAAAATGTTCGTCGTACATCTCGTGCATTGGGTCAGAGAACAGACTCTAGTGCAAGATTTGAAAAAGGTGTTGATGAATACTCTGCGGTAGTTGGTATGAAGCGTGTTCTTCACTTAATTGAAGAGCTTAACTGTGGTAAAATCTCTAAAACAGAGTACGATATTAACACAGGCAACACTGTAGAGCCTACTCCACTAGAGGTTAGTATCTCTCGCATTAATGGTCAGCTTGGTATAACTGTACCAAACGATGATATTAAAAGAATTTTAACTAACCTTGATTTCCAACCTGAAATTGACGGTGACACATTAAAGCTTATGGTACCACCTTATCGTAAAGATGTAGAGTGTTATCAGGATATTTCTGAAGAGGTTATAAGATTGTACGGTTACGACAACATTAAGCCTACATTCTTAAAAGAAGCACAGGTAACTGTTGGTGGTTTAACAACAGCACAGCGTAACGAGCTTAACCTTAAAAAGGCACTATGCTCAGACGGATATTACGAGTGTATTCACTATTCTTTTGCATCTGCTAAGGATTTTGATATGCTTCACCTACCACAAGATGCCCCTGAACGCAACGCTATAAGAATTATGAATCCTATTAGCGAGGATTTATCTATAATGAGAACTATGCTGTTGCCATCTATGGTAAATTCAGTTGTAAGAAACGCAAGAAGAGGTAATTTAGAGGGCAGATTGTTTGAGGTAGCAAATGTATTTATTCCAAAGGAATTGCCACTAAATGATTATCCTGACGAGTTCCCACATTTAAGCATTTGTGCTTTTGGTGCTAACGAAAACTTCTTTACAGCTAAGGGTGCAGTAGACCTTATTGCTAAAACATTTAATCTTGAATTTACCTACAGCAAAACAACAAAGCCTTTCTTACATCCAGGACAAACAGCTACTATAAGCTGTAATGGTACAGAAATCGGCTTTATAGGTGTACTTGCTTACGATATAATGGACGAGCTTGGTTTAACAAAGCCTGTTATTTTAACAGAAATCGACCTAAGAGTATTGTCACAATTCTTTGGAAATCAGAAGAGATATACTCCACTACCAAAGTTCCCTGTTAAAAAGCGTGACCTTGCACTGATTATGGACAAATCAATAACTTGTGCACAGGTTATTGACTGCATTAAAAATAGCTGTAACTTTATAACAGAGGTTTCTCTATTTGATGTATACGAGGGCAAACAGATTGCCGAAGACAAAAAGAGTATGGCATTTAACATTGTATTTACTCCAGCTAATACAGAATTTAAGGATACTGAAATAGACGAATATATCCAAACAATTCTAAACAATTTAGAAACTGCTTTCGGTATTGAGATTAGATCTTAATAAATAATTTTTCTATAAAATTATATAAACAATTACACCCCAAAAATCCAATTAATAAAAGTCGGATTTTTGGGGTGTTTTGTAAGTGATGTATTATAGGTTCTATTGTTGTTCTTTACACATTTTTTGCCAGCTTATAAATCCATAAATATCATTTATAAAAAACATTACAAAGCACATAATCATTGGCAGATACGAAATATTTTCCATACTTGCTAAAATCCAAAGTACAATAAGAACTATGTCGTTAAGAGCGTATGCAATAGCGTAATAAGGGCTTCTTAGCATCATAAGTGCAGAAGCTGTAAAGCTGGTGGTTATTGATATGGTACTAATTATTAAATTTGCAGTGTTAAAATATCGCAATATAAAATAAAAAATAACAGTAACAGCAATAGCTGTTACACCAAGTATAGCTATTTGTGGTGGTGTAATTTTATGCACACGAACTTGAGAAGAATCCTTGTAAGGATTTTTTATCCAAGTATATATGGATAATAACGCAATAGGTGCTGTCATACCTAAATAGGTTATCATTTCCCCATAATATCTAAATTTTAAGGACACAATAGCATAAGCAATACCAAAAAGCACCGACAAAACTTGCCCAAGAACATTTCCTCTAGCTACAAATATTAAAGCAGTAACACCTATTAACGAAGCAACTAAAGTAAGCCAATAAAATTCCCCTGAAAATAAATATGAGCCGGTAACAACAATAACAGAACATATCCAAAGGCGTTTTTCAAATTTTGTTAATTCTTTTATACTATTTATTATATTCATTTTAACTCCTTAATAAAACAGAAAAATAAGCATTCTCGTTGTGTATCTTCAAAGACCTAACGATACACACAAGAATGCCCTGCATCTTACTACCCGGTGGCAGTATTATTTACCATTTCAACTGTTGTGATTATACCATATTTGTACCCCTCAGTCAAGGTTGAGGCTGTGAAGCTATATCAACAGTCTAATTTCTTAATTCTTAAAAATACTCATTGACAAAATGTGCATTGTTTGGTAAAATAAATAAGCCGCATATTGTGGGCTTTTGTAAGTTGGTGTGCAGATTGTTTTCAATTTGTTTTTTCCACGCCCAACGGTAGCGAGACTTAATAAAGGATGGTACAAATTATGTACGCAATTATCGAAACAGGTGGTAAGCAGTACAAGGTAACTAACGGTGATGTTATCTTTGTTGAGAAGCTTGCTGTAGAAGCAGACGCAACAGTTGATTTCAAAGTTGTTGCACTTTCAAACGATAACGGTCTAACAGTTGGTGCTCCTTATGTAGAGGGTGCTAAGGTTGAAGGCAAGGTTATCAAGAACGGTAAGGGCAAGAAGATTACAGTTGCTACTTACAAGCCAAAGAAGGGCGAAAAGAGAAAGATGGGTCACAGACAGCCATATACAAAGGTTGAAATCACATCTATCAACGCTTAATTATGACTAAGGTAAACTTACTCACATTAGCACAGGGCGACCTTGTAGGCTTTAGAATTACAGGTCATTCTGGATATGCTGAAAGTGGCAGTGACATTGTATGTGCTGCAATAAGTTCTGTAGCATTAATGGTAGCAAACACTATAACCGAAATTATAGGTGTAAATGCTGAAATTGATGTTGACGAAGAAAACGGCGATATGTTGCTGAGAGTTTTCCAAAAAGATGCAACAGCTTGCAGAGATATTTTGCAAGGGTTTAGGTTGCATATGCTCTTGTTAGAGGAGCAATATTCAGATTATTTGATTGTAAACAGTACGGAGGTGTAACAAAATGCTTAAGATAAATATCCAGCTATTTGCTCACAAAAAGGGTGTGGGTTCTACAAAGAACGGCCGTGACTCAGAGTCTAAAAGACTAGGTGCTAAGCGTGCAGACGGTCAGTTTGTAAAGGCAGGTAACATTCTTTACAAACAGCGTGGTACACACATTCATCCAGGTGAGAATGTAGGTCGTGGTTCTGACGATACACTATTCGCTATGATCGACGGTGTTGTTCGTTTTGAGCGTGTAGGCCGTGACAGAAAGCGTGTAAGCGTATACGCTGAGCAGTAATTTTATACTGTAAATTAGTGTTTTTAAGGGCGGATAGTTTTATTCCGCCCTTTTTGTATGTTTTTAGAGAGCAAATGTTTTTGGTTCTGTTTCAAATGTTAAAGATAATAAGTTTTGTGTAAATCTTTTTTGATTGAGGCGAAAAATTTTTATAAAATCAAGATTATAGGTTTAAAGAATGTATAGAAAAAATTTGTCAAATTGTGCCTTGTGAAAAGTTTGAGAATTTATATGGAACAACTAAAAATCTCAAAGATTTAGCAGAGCTTATTTTAAG
>JAXJTR010000101.1:0-12150 GCA_036309465.1 Acutalibacteraceae bacterium | reverse complement strand
GTGACAAACAAAGTGATTACCTTAATGTAAACAATTATAATTACGGTCATTATCAAAAGGATATTAATGTTTTCATTACTTTAGTTAATAATATTTTAGATAACCCCGAAAGATACAAATATATAAAACACAATATTACTACATACGGTTCTGTTCCACTTTGGGTTCTTATCCAAAGCCTTACATTAGGCAATGTTTCTAAGATGTATAATTTTTCCAGTAATAAATTACAAAGTCAAATAGCAAGAGAATTTAAAAATGTTTATGGTCCAGAGCTTTCCTCAATGTTAAATATATTGTCAAAATTCAGAAATGTCTGTGCACATGGTGAACGATTATATAGCTACGCAACAAAAAAGGAAATAAAAAATTTACCTATCTATTCAAGAATTGATAACTATACCCCAACAGCTAGAAACAATTTATTCGCTGTATATATCTGCATTAAATACTTATCTACAGATGATGATTTCAATTTATTTTCTTCACACCTAAAAAATGTATTTAATATATTACATAACTCGATAAAACAAGAACTCGCTAGTTTAGTTATGCAGTCAATGGGCTTTCCAAAAAACTGGATGGATATAACTGATTTAGAAAAATAGAGAATTCCTTCCCTACTCGCAATATGTCAAAACAAATACAACACATAATGCGTAGTATATATTTTTCACAAGATTATTACTAGTTATATTATGCAATACCCTTTAATCTAAAAAATCAATTAAGTAAGTTACACATAACGATTACAACAACTTTGTTTAAAATACAACAAAAATATGGTAATGATATATTTAAAGAATTATACAACCAGTATATATAAGAAACAGCAAAAAAATAGAAGTGGCTTTTTATAGCCACTTTTATTGGTATTGGTGGAGATAAAGGGAATCGAACCCTTGGCTTTCTCAATGCCATTGAGATACTCTTCCAGCTGAGTTATATCCCCATATAATGATATAATATAAAGTAAAATTAGTATTTGCTATAATCCGCTACTGAAAGCTTAGCACAATACCAAATACATAAGATATTTTACATTATATATATTTGCTTTGCAATAGCAATCAGAAAATTTTTAAACGTTAATTTATTCGTTTAATTGTGTGATTATTGTTGTATTTCTTTATTTGTAATGATAAAATTTATCTTATAGATTTTATATACTACTGATAATCAGGAGGTTATATGAATAACACAAAGTCTTTTCAAATTAAAATAGCAGATAGAATAATTAAGATAAATTCTATGCACGATTACATTAAAAATTATTGCAAAGATTATATAATTGATAATAAGCTATCCTATGATTTTGAGATTACAACAACGCAGAAAGCTATTGATTATGAAAGAGAAAAATCTCGCAAGCAATGCGAGGTTGAAAATATTGATGTATCTATTTATTCAGATAGTTACCTTGAAACATTATCTATATATAGACAAATAGCCGAAAATATGCTTGAGTACAACACTATTTTATTTCACGGTTCGGTTATTTCTGTTGATGGGATAGGATATTTATTTACAGCAAAAAGCGGAACTGGTAAATCCACCCACACAAGGCTGTGGCGTGAACATTTTGGTAACCGTGCAATAATGGTAAACGATGATAAACCACTTATTAGCGTAAATAATAACACCGTAACAGTACACGGAACACCTTGGGACGGAAAGCACAGACTTAGTAATAATATTTCTGTTCCTCTAAAAGCTATATGTTTACTTACACAAGATACTTACAACCATATAGAACCAATAGAAATTACTAAAATTTATCCTATACTTTTACAACAATCTTATCGACCAAAGGAAACACATCAGTTTATTAAGCATTTAGATATAATTGACGAAATTATTAACCACTGTAAGTTTTACTCCTTGGGTTGTAATATGGAAAAAGATGCACCTGTTGTGGCTTATAACGGTATGAATAACTTATAAAAAATGAAAATTTTGCTTTTTCAAATATTATTAATTGTTACATAATACAGCTTACTTCTTATAATAATAAACAAGAGGTGAAAAGTAATGAGTAATAATGATAATATGAATTCTGATAGTATAAATCTTTTAAAAGAGTGTAATGCAGGCTGTAAAAATGCAACCAGCAGTATGGAGCAAGTTTTGGAGTATGTAAAAAGTCCTCAATTAAAAAATTTAATTGACGAATACAACGAAAAGCATATAAAAATTGGTGACCAATGTCATCAGCTTTTAGACAAATACGGTAGTAGCGAAAAGGACCCTCAAACTATGGCTAAGGTTATGAGCTTTGTTTCTACAGAATTTAAAATGATGGCAGACAACACAACAAAAAAGGCCGCAGAAATTATGATGGACGGCTGTAATATGGGTATTAAAAATGTAAGCGGTTACATTAATAAGTACAGCCACGCAAATACTCAGAGCAAAGAATTAGCAGACAGACTTGTAAAAACAGAGCAAAACTTTATTGAAGACCTAAGGGCGTTTTTATAAAATAAAAGTTCTATGATAATATACAGTTTTTACTAACAATTTTTTAATTAATCTTTCGTTAAAGGGTTTCACTCTTTAAAATTCCACAAAGGCTTTGGGAATATTATAATAAATTTGAACCGCAAGCCTTTAAAAAGGCTTGACCTAAACTTTATACTAATCTTTATTTAAACACTGGATAACATCCAGTGTTTAATAGTTGCGTAGCAACGTTAAAGATTGTATGAGACGTGCTGTGCGTAGCACAGCGTAGCCTGTGTAACAGGCGTACTCTAATTAAAAACTTTTCTAGTTTTTAATTAGAGTTTAGTATTAGTTATTTTTTCAAAAAATTAATACAAACAATATAATAACACCGTTTAAAATCTTTCACGAATTTAAACGGTGTTAATTATTTGTAGCTACTTACTAATCACTACTTGATAATTATCTATTTGTAAGTACATATTTTTGTATAGCAAGTGCATCTGCAACTGTAATTTTACCGTCACCGTTGCAATCGCAAAGTGCTTTTTCCTTATCGGTTAGCTTCATTGTACCTACAATAGTTTTCATAACCTTTAGTGCATCTGCAATAGAAGTTTTTCTGTCGCTTGTTGCATCGCCATATACACCTGTATAGGCATAAACCTCCGTATCCTTATCAATCATTGAAGCAGGTAGCTGTAACCAGCCTGTAGAGAATTTATCTGTAGTATTAATTGTAGGTGGAGCAATAATATCGCCGTAGCTATACTCCTCTACTTCGTATAAACTGCCATTTAGGTAATAGCTTATTGTATATACATTTTCTGTAAACTCACCTATAAAGTCAAGGCTTTCAGCAGGCATATTATTAGGTACATTTTCCCAGCCTGTAAATGTACTACCCTCACGATTTGGTGTGTCAGGTACAATTATGGTGTCGCCCTCACGAAGAAGCTGATATGAATATAGCTCATCTCCCACATAGAAAGCAGCTGCATATCTTCCTTTTTCAAAATATAAAGACGGAGTATCCTCTTTATCGCTGTTGTCTATCCACATATAGTCTGTATCGTCAGGATACTGATTTGGTATATACAAATCAAAGCCTGTGTAAGATAAACTATTAAATTGCTTTTCAACCGATAACTCTTCAATATCTAAAGTTAACTGGTCCCACTGATAATCTGGCTCTACTTTACCACAATAATTTATATAATTTCTCCACCAAGTGTAACAGTTTAAAAATACTGGGTTTGCCCTACCATCTGCTGATATATGACCTATAAAGTTACCTGATTTTTCTGCATTGTAATCTACTACAGATACATCACAGTATGAATAGCAATTACCAACATATAAGTCGTCGCCACAAGAAGACACATAACCAATGAATCCGCCTGCAGGTGACACTGTGGTTGCATATAATACACAATGCTTTGCATAGCAGTTTCTAATATCTGTATAGCTATGAGAGAAATATGAAACAAAACCGCCTATTAAGCCACCTACATTTTCTTTACCTGTTATATAACATTCCTTAACATAACAGCCCTCAATGAAATTGTCGCCTGTTGTGTTGCCATATACTGCACCTACAAGACCGCCACAAAATCCTTCGCTAGAATTAAAGTAACCTAAATATATTCCTACATTTTTAATAGTTGCACTCTCAATTTTACCAAATAGTCCTGTATACTGCTGTTTTGTATCACAGAATAGACCTGCTATTTGATGTCCGTTACCGTTAAAGCTACCACTAAACCTATTTACAGTACCGCCACTGTTGTATGTACCTATTGGTATCCAATTATTAGATGGAGCAACATTTTCTCCTGTTATTTTATTTAAACCCCAGTTGTTAAAATTGGTTACATCATTATAAACTATATCGTTGTTAAGTTCATAATAAGCTGTAAGATAACTACCGCCATAGGTTCTTACTACATAAGACATATAGTCAAGCTGTTCTTTATTAGTAATAATATAAGGTCTTGCTTCTGTACCTAAGCCACTTTCAAATTTTGTTGCCTTATATTCAGCTTTAACAGTTGTATTAGATGTAATATTTGTATAATCACCAACCCATTTATCAAACTTATAGCCTGTTAATGTTGGTGGTGTTGGTGGTGTTGCACTCTTGCCTTTTTCTACTGTTGCTTTAGATATAAGATTATTTTCTCTGTCAACAAATTTTACTGTATATTTTTGGTTTTGCTTTTTAACATAGGTTGCTTTAATAGTAGTATCTGATTGTATATTTTTGTTGTTTCTGCTCCAGCCTGTAAAGGTGTAGCCTGTACGCTTTGGTGGAAAAGGTTCTATAGCGTTTTCGCCCTTACTTATAGTTTGTTTGCTTATTACTGAACCATCATAATCCACATAGCTAACATCAAATGATTTTGAAACAGGAGGCAATACATTATAATATACCGCCTTTTCGCCTATAAAATCATTCATACCATAAATAACAACACCTGCTCTGCCAATTGAATTGTAATTAACATTTGCTACAGAATAATCTATTCCTTCAACAAGAGTTGTATTTCTGTAGGTTACTGTTACTTTTGGTGCTGTCATATTCTCAGAGTAAACAACATCTTCTACCGGAGATATTAATGCACCACCTAAAAGCTTTTTGCTTGTTCCCGCTCTTACAACTTCAATATTACTATCGGGGCTTTGAGAAGAAACTGACTCTGTAATAATATTGCTATCTGCAATAAAAGTTGCTTTATTATTTGGGTCGGTATAAACAACCTTGTAGAAATAAAGCTTGTCATCTCCCCCACGGAAATCACTATAGTAATTGTCTTTTAATCTTCTGCTACCTATAGCTTTCCATTCGCCTTCTAAGTTACTGCGTCTGTATAAGGTATAATAACCAGAATCACCACAGTTATTCCAGCTAAGATTTACATAAGCACCGTCATAATGAGCAGCAAGCTTTGGTGCAGGCAACTCTTTTGGAGTTGTTACATATACTGTACTACTATATTCACTTGATGTTTTATAGGTACCTGAAAAACTACTACAACGATTTTTACATTTAATCATATATGTGGTATTTGGTTTAAAGTCAAATTCCAACATACTGGTTAGAGGTTCACCAAAACCTGAAATAATTCTTTCGACTTCGTACCAAGATTTTCCGTTATCATCAGAAATATACACACAGTTAATCGGTGCTTCTCCCAAACCACCATCACGACATACTGTAATTTCGCCATTTTCATAGATAACAGAACGAATATGTGGTATTGCATAGCTTGGGTCTACAGGGTCATCGTTCCAATATACTGATGTTGCCGATTGTGATACATCACCATATTTTACACCATTATACTCTGTAAATAGCTTTAAGGTGTATGTATAGGTTTCTCCGTGAACTACGTCATTATCATAGTAATAATTAAGTGTAGAATCTGTACCAAAGGTTGCAAGAAGCTTTGGCTCTGGGTCGCTTGTAGAGCTTCTGTATAGATGTGAAGATGTAATTGCACTCCAGTGCACTATAAAGCCTCTTCCTTGTCCATAGTCCCATATAAGGTCAATTGTAAGGTAAGGGTTTTGACCTACATAAATATATACTATTGTGTCGCTTAAATCACTATCTGAAATATCCTTACTATTAGAAACAGCCTTTATCTTATAAAAAGATACCAGCTCCGCAGGTCTTGCGTACATAGTTTTACCTACATCAACAGTAAATTGGGTATCATAGGTAGAACCAATATATGAATACTCACCGTCTTCTGTTAATGCAGAATAAATTTGGTAGTAATCAGCATTTTCTACTGTATTCCAAGTAATAGTTGAAGCTGTAGTTTGTCCTGTTTGAATATCTTCGGCTATTGGTGTATCTAATGTTGCTGTACCATAGTCTGCAACGGTTACAATACAGCTTTTAAGAATACCATTTGTTGTGGCAACAACAATCTCGGTTGTACCTGTTGATTTAGCAACTATAACACCTTCTTGAGAAACTGTACATATAGCTTCGTTCTTAGAAAAATAAGTTACCTTATTTTCAGCTGTGTTAGGTGTAACAGTTGATTTTAATGTTGCGGTTTCCCCTTTGTAAAGCTCAATTTTAGAGTTAGACAAAGACAATGATTCAGGATATGTAAAATCCTCATTAAGAGCCTTTTGTACAGCTTCGTACGCATTTACTCTTCCGTATCCAAAGTATATGTCATAACCTGTTTCGCCTAAATCTGTACAAGTTGAATAGATTATTGATTTAACCTGTTCTACAGTTAATTTTGGATTGGCAGAAAGCACCATTGCCGCTATTGCTGTAACAATAGGAGATGCCATAGATGTACCGCTATAAGCTTCGTATTCATTATTAGGTATGGTACTGTACGCATCTACACCTGCTACAGAAACTTTTTGGTCTTTACCGCCATAGTTTGAAAAATCTGCTTTTTCTATTCCGTTATCTTCCAGTGCAATTACGCTTATTACACCGTCACAGTCAGATGGATAGAAATAATCCGTACTATACGCATTACCAGATGCACATACAACTACACAACCACTGTTTACAGCAAGTGTTACAGCCTCTTGGAACATATTATCTTCGTCAAAAAGTCCACCTAAAGAAAGATTTATTACACGCACACCGTTTTCAACAGCGTATCGAATTGCTCTGTAAACACATATAGTTGTAAATGAACCACCATCACCTGTATCACAGCCTATACCAATAAGGTCTATTGCACTATTATCGGCAACAGAACCAACACCGGCTATGCCTATACCATTATTAGCTTGTGCTGCAACAATACCTGATACGTGAGTACCGTGAGTACCATTATCGCCCTTTAACGGAGCTATTGCACCATCGGCAGTTACACGAACAGATAAATCTTTATTTATTACATTTTTTAAATCCTCGTGGTTAATATCTACACCTGTATCTATTACTGCAACCTTTATCTTTTCATGGTCAATAGTGTCAAAAGTATCCCAACAGCCTATATCATTAATTTGTTCTAAGTAATATTGCATACCAATCATACTGTCATCTGCAAAATCTTCTGCAATCATATCCTGTGTTGTGTATATATTATCTTTTTGAATAAAATCTATATATGGGTTATCTTCTAATATATCAATTGCTTGCTCTACAGTATATTCCAGTGGAATTCTTATTTTTGCCAACTGCTGATTATTACCGTAGGATATAACGCTTTCTACCCACATTCTTTCATTTTCAAGCAAGGCTGAAATTTCCTCTGATTTTACACCTTGCTTCGTTACAGCTAAAACCTCACCACTCATAAAGCCTAGCTCCTTTGGTGACTGTTCACGCTGTTTTTGGGCATTACTGTAGTTTGTAATAATTTCATTACCTCGTGTGTCTACCACCTTTTCTAAAGCAGTTATACTTTTTTGGTCGTTATTAGTATAATAACTGTCTAAAACAGTACGCAATGCTTCGTCGTAGGTTGGTTGGTGTGTAATTTCGTTAATTAGTTCGCCGGCAATTGTTGGATTAGATGTATTTTTCTCTACCTTGCTTACCTGACTCTCTACTACATCTACCGACGCACCAGATATTTGTAACGGTTTCTTACTATTAACAGACGTATCTACATCTGCTAATAAATTTTTGTCTACGCCTGTTAGCTTTTCATCGTTTAAAGCTGTTACAGTAGAAAAGCCTAGGGTAGACGGTGCAGTAAACAGTACCGTTGCCGAAAGTAAAACGGCAAGTATTCTTTTTCCTGCGTGCATTTCTCATCTCTCCTTTATTTTGGCATAAGCCATTTTTAACCTTAATTTAGATTATACACTTACACAAATAAATTAACAAGCAATTTCACCCAATTAAAGCACTATTAACGCAAAACTTAGTAACTTTTCTTGACTAAAGAAGAAAAAAGTTTTAAAATATGACCATAAACAAATAATCTGTTTACAGTATTGCTATTATGCTGTTTATTAGATTTTATAAAAAATATTTAGTGGCATTTTTTAGAGGTAATTGTTATATGATAGAAAAAATAAAAAATAAATGCTCGTTATTAATTAAGGATTTATTAGAACGGTTTACCACTTATTTACCTGTTATTGTGCTAGGAGTATTACTCTGCTTTACAATAATACTTATTATTGGTGAACCTGTGGTTGTTGTAGGTGTTGCATCAATGCTTACTATTAAAAACTTATATAAAACCACATTCAGCTTACATAATTATATACGCCACGCTATAGAATTGCTGGCAATAGTTTTATTAGGCACATTGGCTTGCTTTAATATATTTATTGCTATAATAATAAATGCAACCCTTTTATTTTACTTTGCTTTTGTTTATAGCGATAATTTTAAGCTTGGCGGTTATTTTACGTTGGCTTTACAGCTGTTATTAATGCAATATCAGGGTGCTATTCCTCTTTATCACCTGTCGTACCGTTTGCTATGCTATTTATATTGTATAGCAGTGGGCGGTGTGTTCTTGCTTTTGTGTAACAACCTGTTTAATAAACACCAAGACAACGACTATGTTATAAAAGGCTGTAATGTTGTTGCAGATATGTTGAAATCCTTATTAGGAGAAAAATCTCTTAAAAAAGAAGATTTATTCACCCTTACAACAGGCTTTTGCAAAGAAAATTACATTCAAATGTGTAATCAAGGCTATGTACTTGACGAAACCCAAAAGCATAATTTTTTGGCTTTAGTAACATTACAGCAGTTAAGTGATTTAGTATATGATTCATCTGAAAAGCTGGGAGAATTATCTCAACAGGATATTGAATATTTTACAGCATTGCACGAACACTTTACTAAGGCGAAAACTTTAAAAAGATTAGCTATAGAGTTAAGTAATTTTGTTAACGATAATTCTTTAAGCAACCCACAGCTTTCATCACTGTGGAAAAAATATTTATTAAGATTATCAAGCTATTTAAAGTATAATTCAAAACCTGTAATTAAAACCAGCTTAAAAACTGCATATAAATTTAGACGATTGGTTATGCAAAAAAGGTTTTCTTTGGCATCATACTGCACACGCAACGCATTACAGTTAGCGTCTATAATTGCAATAGGTTGCTTTATTGCCAGTTTAATACCATTAAAGCAGACTATGGTAATTCCTATTATTGCTTTATGCGTACTTACCATTTACCCACATAATAAATTCAGAGAAACCGCTAAAAGTGGTATTGGTGTAATACTATGTGTAGCTTTATATATGCTTGTACTGGGTATTATACCTTTAGAAATTAGGCTTGCTGTTACTATGATAATATCAACCATTGGTATATTTCTTTGCAACAGCACTTTTGGGCAATCAATATTTGCTATGCAACTTATTACTGGTGTAATGTATCCTACATCTATTATCGGTGCTGATGCCTTAGTAAAAATAGTATTTATTTTCTTGGCGTTTTTATTGGCAGGCTTACTGGCTAAATGGATTTTCCATACTGTTGACATTCGCAGATATAAGTTGCATATTGGAGATTTAGCTCAAATTAATTGGACAGAGCTTAGTTATCTATCAAGAGCCAAGCTTAACGAAGCAACCGACCACTATATATGCGAAATGATGATAATACAGCACCTTTTAGTTGATCATCTAAGTAATAGCACTGACGAACAAATAGCAGGAAATAAAATACGCTATTCAAATATGCTGTCATATAACTGCGACTTACTGTCAGAAATTTGCTATGCTATTACAATTTTAAAGCTTAGCAAGCTACCTTATGAATGGATGCTTGCTATGAAAAAAAGACTTACAAATATTTTTTAGCATAACTATGGTATTTTTTCTACAGTTGTGTTATAATGCTATGTGATAGTGAGAAAACCATCAAATTTAACTATTTGATGGTTTTTCTTTTATATTTTTTATTGAAGGGTAGTGTTAAAATGAACAAAAAACGAAATATGATGTATGGAAAGTTCTATGGGCAAGAACATATTCCATACCCTGATGACCCAGAGGATTTAAAAGACCCTGAAACAATCAGAACAGAACAAATACAAAAGCTAAAGAACGACACATTAATATCTATAGCAACGATTGCTATTTACGGAATGTTGATATTTATGTTCTTAGAAAGTGGTTTGATGCTGTTTGCTTTAAGCCATTACGGACCAGAATATATGTTCTTCTTTTATGCTTTATGTCCTGTTTTTAGTGTTCTTGCAATAATTTGGTTTTTGGTTTCAGGTAGAAGAAATGTAAGGTTGGAACTTACTTCTGAAAACATTATGGTTATTATAGACTATGAGCTCCTTTTAGTTATTCTTCGACAATTAATGCTAATTGCCGGAGATTATGCTAGTATTATAATTATACCATATATAATTATAGCTGTTGCAGGTGTAGTATATGTATATGTACGCAGTGACATTCATTTTAAAGTAAAAAGATGGATGGGTTGGCTAATAGGTTATTTCGTATTTGTAGATTTTATAGTAGCTGGTACAAATGCTACTGTGTAAAAGTATAGGGGGAAATTGTAATGATACAAAAACATTATATGCAGGGTAGATTTTATGGACAAGAATATGTTGAAACTGATTATGATATTCAACAGCGACAGCTTCAACAACAGTATGAAGAAGAAAAAGAAAAGCATATTAAAAAGATGAGCAAATACACATTAGTTGCATTAGTGCTATCTGCTGTGTTATTTGCAGAAACATTATTTATAGGAATTTATAGCACACCATATCCTATGGATGTTATCACTATATCAGGATTGTTTATTGTGGCACTGGTACTTATTACCGCTTATTCAATTTTTATATCCAGAATATATAAAAATAAAACCCACTACCTTTCTTTTAATAATATGACTGTTATTATAGTAGCACAAATAGTTTTTATGTTTTTTCAAGGGCTACTTACAGCAAGTAATGTTCCAATGACATTTTTTGCTTTTGCAGGTTGTTTAATCGGATTTATCATCTATCTATTTGTTGCCAGTTCATTTAGTGGAAAAGTAAAGGGAGTAATCATAATTGCTTCTGTAGTATCTTTACTTGTTGCAAGTGCTTCTTACAATCATCCTTGTAATTATCAGCCTAAATATCTATATTTTTCAACACAGACTTACAATTGTGATGCTATGATTGCACAACTAAAAAGTGCACATAACATCGACTATAAAGTTTACAGTTGCGATAATATTTCTCAAGAAGAGTTAACTAAAGCCAAAGAATTTGGCAGTAAATTAATGGATCAAGGCATAATAGACAGCACAGAGAAACTTAAAGAGGTTTGTAATCTATATAATGAAAATGTTTCAGAAAACACAAACAAACTTGATTTATACAGAGAATTTCAAAAGCTAAATAATTACGATGACAATTTCTTTAAAGAAAACGCATTGGTTTTATCTTGTACAAACCTAATTGCAACTACCGACTACACTATTGAAGATAGCGTTAGAGTATCTCGATGGGCAACGAATATGGATATTAAAAACTATTTTAAAAACTCTTTTAATGTAGTTGCTGATAAAGACAAAAATGTTACATGTATAATTGTAAATGAAATCCCAAAATCTGATGCAGAAATTATAATTAATGCAGGCGGAGTATCAAGTAAAAGCTTAAATACTAAGGTAATTTCAAAACTTTAAACAATCATAACCACCCGTCAAACGGGTGGTTTGCTCAAGGGCTATAAGCCCATTTTACCGGCTAGCACCTCAAGGTGCTGGCTTTCTCTT
>JAXJTR010000100.1:0-2218 GCA_036309465.1 Acutalibacteraceae bacterium | reverse complement strand
ATATAATTCTTGAAGAGCCTGACGATGATATTGCTCCTGAAAAGCCAAGAGCAAATAAACCAAAGGCGTCTAAAAAGAAAAAATAAAATTTAATAAAAATTAATTATCCTAAAGATAATAACAAAAGGGACAGCATTTGACCGATTAACAATACGGTTCAAATGCTGTCCTTTATCATATTTAGAGAAAAGTAATTAAAATTTAGGGCAACCTTTTCAAGGGCTTGCGGTTCAACATCATAGCCTGTGTAACAGGCATACTTTAATAAAAAACTTTTCTAGTTTTTATTACAATTTAGTATCATTTATTAAATTCATTTCCAGCAAACCGTTATAGAAATTCTTTTATGTATCTTTCCTTTGGTGTGATTATATTTATATCCACTTTAGGATTTTCTTTTGAAAAAGTTTGCAACCTATCTTTAAGATTATCAGCAGATTTTAAATAATCACCAATAATATATTCGCAATACATTCCGCTTCTATAAAGCAAAATTGCAGATACAACGCCTGTTCTGTCCTTGCCTGCGTTACAAAAATAAAGAACATTTGATTTTGCATTTAATTATAAAAGCAATGGTACTATACAAACTTGAATCTACCATATTTATATATGATTTTGATACATTATCAATAGATTTTGGAAAAACATCACCGCCTATTACAGGCATACAATGAGGCGAGTGTTTAATGTGCTTTCAAAAATTAAAGACATAGTATAGGCACCTAGCTGAATTGTTTGTTATTTACTGTTTTCTATTCTCAAAACTTTAATAACTCATACATATAAGTTATTTGTTCTCAATAGAAAACTCAAATGGATTTTCAAACTGTCTTTGGAAGTAAAAATCAAGCTCAAGGTTTTCTATATCATAAACAATGCTCCACTGTGTTTCATCTTGATATGAAACACTCTCAAGAGCCTTAGCAATATCTTGTGTACTTAGGGTATTGTTGCTCTTTTTAATAAGCTCGTTATATCTTTTGTGGGATTCCTCGTTACCTATACCGAATTTCTCACCCTGTGATAGATAATGGTTAGTCACAACAGGTGTATCGGTAACTATCATTTCATTGTTGATATATTCTACAACAACACTGCGACCAGTGCTGTCTGAAATGCTAAGGTGGTGAGATCTTCCAATGTCAGAGTGCATATCGTACTGCTTTAAAAGCTCAATAGCTTCATCAACATTTGAAGCTTTGTCTAGTAATAGTCTAATAGCAGTTGTGGTGGTTACATCAATTTTATCAGTGCTCTGTGATGTAAGTTCATTGTCACCGTTAATAAGGTCAGCAACACAAAGCCCTTTTTCGTTAATACCGTCAAGAGGAACATAAACAGATGCAAGTGACATAAATTTATTACTCACACTCTCTGGTACAAACTCTTCGCCAAAGCCTAAAAAATCTAGCCATGTAGTTGAATATGATTCATAACCATTTTTAGGTTTAGTATGGATAATCATTGCACGAGGGTTTGAACCTGTAAAGTCAAAGTTACGCCCCATTACATACGAACTGCCTGTCTTTTTTGTGGTAAGTGTACTGCAACCAAAGTTAAAAGCTACTTCGCCATTCTCAAGCTTAGCAAATCCACCAGACAAAAAGTGTGTCACATAGCTTGCAACATCGTCCTGATTTTCTGCACCACCCTGTGTAAGAAACTCATCAAAGCCATAGTCACCCTCATACTCCATATAATATAACCCATCGCTAAGTTTTTCTATACTGTTTGCTGCTTTGATTTTGTCGCCAAATATTACACCCATAATTGATGTAAAAATGATAATTACAGTCATAATACTTGCAACTACTATTAAAATAATTTTAGACGATTTTTTCATAATCTGTACCTCCGAAATTAAATGTATTTTTTGAACTGTATATATCTTAGCATAATTTTTGGATTTTGTATCTATAAATACGGTAAGCGGTAGATATATTCATTTAAGAGGTAAAAATATGAATATCAAATATTACTTTTTAAAGGTGAAATTCAGTTTTTAAATAGGGTGTTTTTCTAAGAAAGTGGAGTACATCAAGACTTTATAATAATATAGCATTATGAAATTGTACAAATAAAAAAAGAAGTCACCGTACACATTGCGTGGTGACTTCTTTTTCGGCTGTATATCAATAGTTGTGGTAATCCAGAAATAAAAAGCAAAATTAGGCAACTGGATTTTCACAATTATTTATAATAGAGCCTGATTTTT
>JAXJTR010000099.1:0-4895 GCA_036309465.1 Acutalibacteraceae bacterium | reverse complement strand
TGCTTTCTGTTAGCAAACAATCCCACCGACTCGCCTTTGGCGAGCCACCTCCCTTTGCACAAGGGAGGCTAACGCTCCGTTACAATGCCATTGTACAATTACACTTTAATTAACTTTTTCTAGCTTTTAATTAGAGTTTAGTATTAGTATCAAAAAAATAGGGATAAATGGATTAAACCATTTATCCCTAAATTTTTTATAATTTAATTTTTAAATAACTATTATTCCTTACCATTCCAGCAATATGTGCATAGCTTACATGGTTCAATACCAATAGATTCTATCATATCGTCAAGTCTGTGATAACGTAGTGAAGTAAAGTTAAGCTTTTTACGTATTTCCTCTACCATTTCTTCATAGTTTTTGCTGGTAGGGTCGGCGTAATCTGATAGCATTTTATCTGCGTTTTTGCCCTCTCTTTCAAGAATAATTCTTCTTGTAATTAAGTCTAGCTCAGACTTAGAGGTTGAAAAGTTAAGATATTTACAACCAAACATAATTGGTGGGCACGCAGGACGAATATGAACCTCTTTTGCACCACTATTATATAAAAATTCTGTAGTTTCGCTTAGCTGTGTACCTCTTACAATAGAGTCATCTATCAGCAATAATTTTTTATCCTTAATAAGCTCTTTAACAGGAATAAGCTTCATATGTGCAATGTGGCTTCTCTGTTTTTGGCTTGTAGGCATAAATGAACGAGGCCATGTTGGTGTATACTTTATAAATGGACGAGTAAAAGGTATTTTTGTTTCGTTTGAATAGCCTATTGCGTGTGGAATACCAGAGTCAGGAACACCTGCAACACAGTCTGGTGAAACATTATCTCTTTTAGCTAACATTTTACCGCATCTATAACGCATTTCTTCAACATTAACACCCTCGTAGCAAGATGTTGGATATCCGTAATAAACCCATAGGAAAGAACAAATTTTCATTTCTTTTCCCGGTGGATTTACTGTTTCAACACTTTCAGGTGTTATAAATACAATTTCTCCAGGACCAAGCTCTTTATAAAATTCATAACCAAGGTTAATAAAAGCAAAGCTTTCAAAGGTTGCACAATAGCCTGTTTCCTTTTTACCAATAACAACAGGAGTACGACCAACCTTATCACGGGCAGCATAAATGCCATCTTTAGTAAGAACTAAAATTGACATAGAGCCTTCTATTTTCTCTTGAGCGTACTTAATACCCTCTACTATAGTAGACTTTTGGTTAATAAGTGCAGCAGTAATTTCTGTTGGATTTATCTGACCACCACTCATTTCAAGAAAATGTGTGTGACCTGATTTATAAAATTCTTCTACAAGCTCTTTGCTGTTATTTATTCTACCAACTGTTGTAATTGAAAAGCTACCTTGATGAGTATGAACAAGTAAAGGCTGTGGTTCAAAATCTGCAATACAGCCAATGCCTAAATGACCACTTAACTCATCTACATCTTTTTCAAATTTGGTACGGAAAGGGGAATTTTGAATGTTATGAATAGTACGAGTAAAACCGGTTTCTTTATTATAAACAGTCATACCGCCTCTTCGTGTGCCTAAATGAGAATGATAGTCTGTACCGTAAAATAAATCATTAACACAACTCTCTTCTTTTGTTGCAACTGCAAAAAATCCACCCATTGTGTAACCTCCGTATATCTATTTATTGTAGTAACAATACCTTTCTATTTTAATACAGAATGTCAAATTCGTCAATTAAATTGGAAGTAATTTTAAAAAATTTTAGTATGTATTATTTGTTAATATTGTTATATTACAACATTTGCTACTACCTTAGATTAACATTAATTATTTTTTATTTTAAAACATCTTTGTTATTAAATTTATTTTCATTGTCAATGTGGTTATATGTACTTTTTTCTATATAAGATTTTAACTTATTATGATTTATTATTGTATAAATATATGGTAACACAAGTGATAAATATTTAAGGTCATTATTTTTTATAAAAAGAAAAACGATAATTGCAATTATAATTAAGGCTTCAAAAACAAGTTCAAAAATATGGTCTTTTATCCATTTTCTTTTAAAGAAAGCTATTTTTTCTTGCAAAGTAAATACACTTGAAGAAAGAGTTGTTTTTATATTTTCCTCTGCCTGTGTTTTATATTCGTTATGGTCTAGTCTTTTTCCGCTAAGTATTTCGTTTATGCTGATATTATAATAATTACTTAATAAAACCAACGCTTCTACAGGAGGAAGATAATTACCGTTTTCCCATCTAGAAACAGTTTTATTTGTAACACCAATTATATCTCCAAGCTCTTGCTGTGTAAGTTTTTTCTCTTTTCTCAGCTCTGCTAAAAATAAACCTATCTTTTTTGTGTCCATTTTAATTTCCTCTCGAATGTAAAAATAATTACAGGAACAATAATAAAGTAGATTTTTCTGTTCCTTTCTATTAAATTATAAACCAAATAGAGAAAAATGTCTTTACCATAAACAGCGAATGGCTAAAATTTATTATCCCCTGATTAAAAGCTGTGAAAAAATTTTTAATCAGGGGATATATTTTATATAAAATTAGATTTTAATTGTTTTAAGAGTTTTTGCAAACCTTTAAAATTTTATCAACAGCACCCTTTGCACCTGAGCAAACCTTAAAGCTTTTTGAAATTTTGTTGCAATTCTCCTTATAGCTGTTGTCTGATAATATTTTATTTGTTGCCTCTAGTATTGAAGTTTTATTTATTTGTTTTAGCTTTATGCCAGCATTAAGCTGTTGCACACGCTCAGCAACACCACCCTGCTCGGCTGTTTGTGGTAGCATAACCAGTGGCACACCAAAATATAGGCTTTCGTTAACGCTGTTCATTCCACAGTGAGATATAAATACATCTGCTTTTTCTAATACAGCCATTTGGTCTACAGATTGATGTACTGATATATTTTTAGGTAGCTCACCAAGTTCATTAATATTTACCAAATTACCAACTGACATAATAACCTGATAATTTGTATTAGCAAATGAGTCAATACATTTTTTATATAGTGGCACCATATTGTTATTAACAGTACCCATAGAAATATAAATAAGCTTATCCTTTGTTTTTTCTATACTACCTGTTACTGGGCGAATTGATGGCCCTACAAAGCTGTATTTATCAGAAAAAGTATCTGAACAAGGTTGAAATTCTGGTGAGGTATATACAATAGTATTGGTGTTATCGTCATTCTGTATAATATCAAGAACATTGTTAACAGGATAACCCTTATCTTGTAGTCTTTTTATTTCTTTACCTATTTTTGGCATAGAGAAAACCATTTTAAATAAATCACCAATACCCTGCTTCATAATTTTTGCAGAATGTTGATTAAATGCAAATGTAGTGGTTGAAGATACAAAAGGTATACCAAGCTTCATAGCAATAAATTTTCCCCATATAGCCATAGAATCTGCTACTATACAATCAGGCTTTAATTGCTCCATATCCTTACATACCTTGTCATCAAGGGCAAGAGTTGTATCAACAAGTATTTTAGTAGAGAAAGCCATATCCTTTCCAATGCGAGTAGAGTCTTTAGGAGATAGCTTTTGCTCCATATCGTAATCATCGCAAGAAATAAATGTAGCACCTGTTGACTCTATTTTTTCTTTCATACTATTGTAAGAATAATACCATACCTGATGACCACGAGAAATTAATTCTTTAACCACACCTAAGGTAGGGTTTGTGTGACCATGTGCAGGTATGCAAAAGAAAACTATTTTGCTCATATTATTTCTCCTCCTTGTCATCTTCTATTGAAGAAAACATATTTTTAATAAATTCTTCCTGTTTATCCTTAGGTAAAATAGCAAGACCTCTTTCGTCATCGCCTAAAACTAAAATTTCATTACCAGGATGCAACCCAAACAAATCTCTTGCCTCTTTTGGAATAACAAACTGCCCTTTTTCTCCAATTTTTATAATCCAAGCATATTTTCCTTTTAAAACGTTCATAAACTCACCTTCTGTAGTATGATTGGTATAACTAATCATACTACATTGCAAGAAAAAAGTCAATAAAAAAGTCCGACCTTCGCCGAACTTTCTAAATTTTTTATTAGTATTTGTAGTTAATACTATAGGTGGTTACGATTTTGCCTTATCTTGAAACAGTAATAATTATATGCTACAATAAGTCAATAATATATTTAAGAGGAGTTGAGTAAATGAACAAGCATAATTATTACATTATGTCAGGAGATACTGTTGTTGGCAAATGGGAAGACAATGAGCTTACTGTTATTAATGATAAGCTTTTACCACTATATTTGAAAAATATTTCCCACGCTGATATGTGGCTTGAAACACGAGCTATTGATTCACATAGAGCAAATTCTCGATTACTCAAAAAAGCTCTTCGCTTAGCAGAAAAAGATGATGTTAATACAGTGCTTTATGTTAATGCTGTAACTGTTACTGACAATTACTGGATAAAACCATTGGATAGTCAATTGAAATATGAAGATGTTCAATTTTATGATGATTATTTTGCAGGCTTAGCATTAAAGGGAAGCTATGCAAGTTTTAATAAAGCTGTAAATTCCAAAAGAACCAACACACCTGAATTAACTAATATTGGTAGCTTTGAAAAGTGCTGGAGATTAATTAATGGTCAGTGGTGGATGTTTAAAACAGCTACTCATCAGGAGCTATTTTCTGAACTTTTCATTTACAAACTTGGAGTAGCTCTTGGTATGAATATGGCTGTTTATGAGCGTGGAGAGCAGTATGTTAAAACTCTTGATTTCACAAATGGAGCCAGTGTTAACTTTGAACCAGCCTTTGCTTTTATGGGTGAAAACGAAGATTACGAAGATGTAGCTAAAGGGATTAATAAGCTTTGCCCCAAGGCAATTGGAGATTTTGTAAAAATGATTTTCCTTGATACAATAG
>JAXJTR010000098.1:0-6621 GCA_036309465.1 Acutalibacteraceae bacterium | reverse complement strand
TTACTATTCCGATAATTATTAGCAATGTCTTTTTGTTTTTCAATTTACCCATAATTGTCATAACTATCTCTCCATTCATCTGGAAAATTATTTCAAACTTTGTGTGTGATAATTGTTATGTTTAATTTGTTGGTACTGAGTAAGTTCATTCTTTAATTTTATATTCTCTTGAATTAATTGTTTGTTTTTTTCTTTTATGATTTTGGAAATTAAGCAAATATGTTTGCTGATATATATAAATATTGATGTAATAACACACACAATTACAATATTTATAATAAAAGTAATATCCATATCTTTTGCCTCCATTATACATTAATTAATTGTAAAATTCAATCAATAATTTTATTAGTAATTCTTTAACTGTCAATTAAATCAAATCCTTTCTAAAATCGGAACTAGGACTGGTTTTACCAACATAAGAAAAAATCAAGCAAGAATGTGCCTGCAAATAAATTCTAATTTTACTTCTTCATCTGAACTATCATCAATTCCAAAAAGCCCTGAAAATGTAGGTGTTTTTCCGAACCATAAAGCTTCTCTATGATTATCGTAACGGTATTCTATTCCTATACTTTGAGTTGCATCGTCATATATAACAAACTTCCACTGACAACACAATTCCAAGTTAATGTTTTCTTCTAAGTCCTCATTTTTGATAGTCAGTGTCCAACCATCAAATGATACATCATAGTTTTTCTCAAGGTGGAAGTAATCAAGCATTTCTTTTTCAGCTCTTAAAAAATGTCTTTTTGCGACCTCTAAATGATTTGTTCCTGAACAATATATTATATCTTTCATATTTATCACTCTCTTTCAAATAATGTATTTCAAAATAAAAAAACGGAACTAAGTCCGTTTTTGTTCCAACAGAAAAATTAAAAATATTTGCTCAACACATCTTTAGCAGACAAATCATCAAACAAATAACGAAGTTCGTTCATCACTTTATCCTCTGATATCTCATCAAGCTTTGCTCCCTTTATAGCCTTTGTTAAAAAAGCTCTGATAATATCATTAAAAGCTGAACTATCCACCATCTTGCAAAAATCATCTTGATTACAAGTTGCTAAAAACTCGTAAATTTCAACACTTCTTTTAGCCTGTTCTTCTGTCATTTCACCTCGCTTAACAAGCGAGGTGTAGCTGTCAGCCATAATAGAAAACCCGTTCATAAAATCACCTTTCTTTCTGAAAATAAAAAAATCGGAACTATTTGTCCTGATAATTGTCTTTTTTATTACATTGGAATAATAAATTGTAAAAATTAAAATCAAATATATTAATTTTGAAAAACAGTTAGAAGTTAATGGCAATGATACAACAGTGGTATATACGCTAAATCTTTTAGTCACTGTAAATGTGTATCCACCCAAATTTTATTTTGACATTTTACACGGTCTAATGTTTGCGATGGAACATATAGTGTGTTGCAACTTAAATCATACCAAAGGTTATCATCATTTATTTGTGGTTTAATATCAATTTCTATATGCGAACAATTTTCAATGATTTGCCCATTATCTCTATATGCGAATTTTAACTCGTGCCTAATTAATAATGAATTTAGAATTATTTCTGCGGAGATAATTTCTTTCTTATCCAAAATAAGATTTATAAAATGTAATTCATATTCTTGTTTTGGAGGTAAACTGATATTATTTAAAAGTATTTTTACTATTAAAATCATTAATGATACCCCAACCAACAATATGCCAATGGCTGTTGTAGCATTTTTCTTAATACTTGAAAAATAAGCTACAAAAACAATAATTGAAATTGTACCCATAACTGTTATTAGAAAAATAATTTTTTCTAATAATTTCTGTTTTTTGTATTTTCTCCTTGTTTCTCTAATTTTGTTTTGAAAATTTTCAATATCAAAATTAAGTAGTTTTGCTGTCATAAAATTAATCTCCTTGTGCATATAAAAAAGCAGAGCGTTATATTGCTCTGCCCTTGATACATTATCATTGTTTACTATTGATTAGTACATTCTCAATAACTTTATCGGTATACATACTATGTATTTCTTGTTGTTCTATTGTTGACAATGTTGTTATTGGTATTAGCTCACCAATCATAAAATCACCTGGCGAGAACAATTCTTTGTCACATTCAGACAGTGCCTGTTGGTAACACAACTGGTTAGTTGTAAAATTAAATATAATAAATTTCATATTATGGAATCCAACTAACGCATTATTATCCTGCGGTGTTTCAAAATTTTCTGCTAATTTCTTTCTTGGGTATAATCTTTCTGACATATTAATTCCTCCAATTATTGTATGTGCTGGGACAATTTGTCCCAGCTTTATTATGCTATAGAACTAAGCTTTTTAGATAGGACAGACTTTACAATGCTAGAATCAAAGCGATTTTCTCGGATATTTTTGCGAATGGTTTTATCAATCTTTTTATAGCTTATAACATATTCCTCTTTACTTGAGATAGACACTATGGTTAATCCTGTTGCATCACTTGTTATTTTATAATCATCGTATGTACTCAATATAGGTAGTGATGATAAACGAATAATAGCTTCGCTTGGGGTTGGTGTATGAAATACATAATATTCGTATATATATTCTGTATTGTATATAGACATTAAAATTAACTCTATTAATTCGTTGTCTAGGGTAATGTTTGAGGAATTATTATCAATTTCATTTGTGATTTCTTTATTGTGTTCATATGGCGTGTAAGCTATATCCTCGTTATTGTTTTGCGATGTTGACATATTCTCATTATCGACATTTTCCTGTTCTGTTATAGTTGGAATTACTTCAATAACTTCTTCTGAGAATATATCGTCCAAGGCTTCAAATGTAAGCTCTTTATCTTGATAGGCTTTTAATTTTTTTCTCTGCTTTAGGGAGATTTTTTCGTTATTGTTTAATAAATACCTAAATAAAATATTTTGATTTTCTATAGAAAAATAAGATATATCTACTGCAACAGTAAATGGTATTTGACCTGTGTCGACCATTTTAAGAAGCTGTTTGTTCAGATATGTTAATCTGATGTATCTATATATTTGTTTTCTGTTTGTGTTGTAATTCTCTGCTAATTTAGACGTTGTTGCATTGTTGCCCAACTTTTCAAGTAGTTCAAGCTGTTCTTTGTAAGCGTATGCTAATTCAGAATAGGTGTATTCATTGTTTCTGTCTGTATTGGTAGATAACAAAATAAATTTAGCTATATCTACCGACACATCTTTAACTATGACTGGAACAGTTTTTAGACCTGCCATTTTTGCTGCCGCAGCTCGATGTCTGCCGGCAATAATGTCATACCTACCATTTTTCTTTTTGCGAACCAATAAAGGCTCTAAAATGCCTACTAACTTTACTGAATCAACAAGTTGTTCAGCCTTTTCTTTTCTAAATATAAAGTGCTGATTTTTAATTTCGTCCAATAATTCAACATCTACATTTTGAATATCGGACTCGTTCTTGTTGTCACCAAACATTTTATTGTATTCATCTTGTGGTGTTGGTATTGATTGTTTGCCTATGTTAAAAAGCATATATCACACCTCCGCTATGATTCTGTCAACAACCTTGTTGTAATTAATTCCAACATCACTTGAGTTATTTAACACAGGACAAGTGTTCATTATTGTGCTGTTGGAAACTTCGGCTCTGAATGGTATTGAAAAATCAAATACATAATCTCCATAGCTTTCTTTAGCTGCCTGAAACACGGATTTGCTCATTGTTGTATTTTTACGATACATAGTAAGCAAGATTCCTAGTAAATGTTGCTTGAGGGTATTTCCTTTTATTCTTAAAAATATGTTCAACATCTGATTAACACCCTCAAAAGCCCACAGTTCAGACTGTACAGGAATAAGTAGCTTATTACAGGCTGTCAGAGCATTAGTTACAATTAAATCTAAGCTGGGTGAACAATCAAAAAGTATATAGTCATAGTACGCAAAATAATCCTTTGAAAAAATACGCTTTATAACAGATGTACTGTCACTATCCATACCTAAAATAGAAACTGCACCTGATAACATATTATTACAAGGTATGTAGTCTACATTAAATTCACTGTGTCGTATAAACTGTTCTGTATTACATAAGTTAATCTGTGATACTTCCTGATGTATTAACTCACTCATTGTTGGCTTTCCGTCAGATTTGTAACCTAAAAATCTTGATAAGTGATTTTGAGGGTCAAGGTCAATCAACAAAACTTTCTTATTTCTTTCAGCTAATCCTACTCCAATATTTATAACTGTTGTAGTTTTACCTACACCGCCTTTTTGATTTGCTACTGCGATTATTTCCATTTATATACATCTCACTTTCCTGTTTTGTTGGGACAAATTGTCCCAGTATTTAATTAAAGTTCTATTTCTGCTGGGACAATTTGTCCCAGCTATTCCATACTCATACATTCGTTTTCGACCTCTAATTCATAGCTAAATGTCTCTTCG
This sequence comes from Acutalibacteraceae bacterium, assembly GCA_036309465.1. Classification (GTDB taxonomy): domain Bacteria; phylum Bacillota; class Clostridia; order Oscillospirales; family Acutalibacteraceae; genus CAG-964. The sequence goes on along the minus strand of JAXJTR010000098.1, from coordinate 2,174 downwards.
GAAATGTGTTGAACAGCATTGCTTTGAAGCTCTCGTAAACCATTTGATATATTGTTTGACAAATATTTGTTAAGGGTCTCTGTCAACTCTGAAATCATATCATTGTAGGTGTTACTTACATTATCTAACGACTCTACGATTTTATCCTGTTTATTTGTAAGTTTTAAGTTCTCGTATTGACTTATTAAGTGCGACTGATGGGCTGATGTAATTTCTAAGCCTAATCTTTCGTGTATCATCAACGACAATGAATCTGCCTCTAACTCTATTTGTGCTACAGGCTTGGTTTCCAAAACCTTTGTATTATTATGGAGTATTGAATGTGCAATTTCGTGTATTGTTGTGGAGAGTTTCTGTGTGCTGTCAAGTATTGAATTATGTTCTATTTTATTTTCTATAGGGGAGTATAATCCTCTTAGAGCAAGTGAGTTCAAATTCCTTTCGTTAATTGGAACATTTAGTATACTTTCAGCATAATGTTTAACCGCTTTATACAATATATCGTGTTCAACTGACGGATGACCGATTAGCAACTTAGGGTAATCAGATTTAGGACAGTTAGTTTGCATAATATCAAACACATTGCCCACCTTAAAACTCATTTTACTTTTGGTCTCTAATTTTCCTTGGTTGCTCAGTTTTTGTTGTTCTTTAGTAGCTTCACTGTATTTTATGTATTCTTCATTTGCTCTTATATACTTAATCGGAGTAGGTATTAGTACTTTGATACCCTTTTGTCCTTTTAGAACATTGTAACCAAGTTCTTGCCACTTCTTGTATGAACCAACAAACATTACATTTGGATTTTGACTGTAAATCAGCTTAGTGTTACGACTACTGTAGTTATAAAATCGACTCTGAAATCTAAGCAATTCAAGATATTCTTTTGAATTGCTTTTGAATGTAATGTTTATTTCCTCTATTCTTTTTTGTAGTTCCTCTTTGGTATTAAGAGTTTGTTTGGTGATTTTTAGTTCTTTCATAGATTGACCTCCTTATAAGATGTGTGTTGGTTGATATAACAAAAGGCAGAGCTGTACTTGATGCTCTGCCTTTTGTTATATCAACTTAATTTACAAAATTAGATAATTATTATATTATTGTGATAAATAGTTTTTTAGGGGGAATTTAATTGAAGTATAATAAATATGATTGGAAAAACTCACTATTTGGTGTTGCTCTTGAACATTATCTTGAGCTTACAAAACATACAATACAGCAAACCACTTATGATGGGTATGTAAAATACACAAAGCGTATTGCCGAATGGTTTAACGAACGAGAGATATTCGTACACGAAATATGTCCAGAAATGATTGAAGATTACTATCAACACATTAGAAGTCAATCTAAAGTGTCTGAAAACACCGTCAGACATTATCACGTAATTATATATAAATTCTGCAAGTGGTTATACAACAGAGATTATATACAATCTAATCCAGCTGACAAAATAGATAAACCAAAAGCTAAAAAATACAATGCTAATTACTATAATGAAGAACAAGCTTATGAATTACTTGATATTGTAAAAAATAAATACCCTGATTTTTATGTAGCAGTACAATTAGCTCTAATATATGGACTACGTCGCTCAGAGGTTTGTGGATTACAGTGGAGCTGTGTAGACCTAAAAAACAATGTAATACATATAAACGCAAAAATGGTTTTAATGAAAAAACAGAATGGAAAAAGATTACTCCATAGTCAAGAGCTTAAAAGTGAAAGTAGCCGTAGAAGTTTACCTATAAGTAAAGAATTTGCCGATTACTTGAAGTTATTAAAAACATCAAATACAAAACCAACAGATTTTGTATTTACTATTGATAATGGTAAACCGGTTGAACCTGATTACTTAACACATCACTTTGGGTTAATTATAAAAAATAATAATCTCGCTCCAATAAGATTTCACGATTTACGCCATTCGTGTGCAACTATATTAATTAACAATGATGTATCGATAAAATTTGTTCAGGAATGGCTGGGTCACTCTTGTTATTCCACAACAGCAGATATATACTCTCACGTTTATGAAAAATCTAAAATAGCTTGTATTTCTACAATGGATAAGGTTCTTTTTAAGAAGCAAGAATAATAAAAGTTATTGTCTCAAAATCCACCGGTAGCGATACCGTGCCGGTTCGAGTCCGGCCACCGGCACCATCATATAG
>JAXJTR010000097.1:0-18336 GCA_036309465.1 Acutalibacteraceae bacterium | reverse complement strand
TTTACCGCCTATAGATAATTTAAACTTATATGTGCCAGCCTGTAGCTGTTGAGTGCCTATTGATAAAGGTCTATCTCCAACAGGTTTTAGTATAGTGTTTAAATCGCCAATAAGATATTCATTTGGTAAATAGCTATCGTGCTTAATTATCAGCTTTTTGGTAGCAGTATCAAACTGGAATGTATATGTACCGCCTGTAGTATCTAAAGTAATAAATCCTTTATATTTCTCACTTAATGTTACACTGCAATAATCTTTTACCCTTTTGCTGTAGCCAAATTCTACATTTTCTAATGCTAATTTTAGTCTATATGTGCCCTTAGGTAGTGCAATGTTTCCGCTAACCTTAGTAGCACTTATTTTATCCAGTGTTAAGGTTACATCACCAATAACAGTATACTGTGGCTCGGGAGCTTTTTTCTCTACAGTTATTTTATATGTGTCTACAATGTTTTTGTTTTCATCAAGTATATCCAGTGTGTACACATTGTTTTCGTTTGTGACCTTATAATTAGCATAAGTTTGTTTTATGGTTGGTACAATATTAACTTTTGCAACATCATCTACATAAGCTGTATATTCTTTAGTTCCTAAGTTAAAGTTATCTATAGAGGTGCCATTAACCTTAATATCTGTTGTACAAATTTCTTTTTCGAAAAATTTAATGTTAGTAAATCCACTGTTTATAAGAGTAGTATGGGTTTTTGTGTTTTCGTAACAATAAATAGTACACTTAGATTTGTCTGAAAATAGTGTATCCATATGCTCCAAATTTTCACCTAATATTTTTATTGAGTTTACATTGAGGGTGTCTAGAAAAGCCTGATCTAAAATCGTAATAACGCCCTTGCCTAGTGTTATATCTTTTAGATTTGGACACTCGATAAAGGCAAAGTCTTCGATACCAATATACTTATCACCCTCTATATTTATAGTATGCAGATTTTTATTAAGCCCAAAAGCCCCTGGCCAAAGAGCACCACCCTTATCTCCAAATTCAACATTTGCTGTTAATAATTTATCGCAATCCGAAAAGGCGTAATTTTCAATTGTAAGGTGCAAGTTGCTTTTTACGTTGATTTCTGTGATATTGTCACAATTTTCAAAACTGTTCTCGCCTATTGTTCTTAAATTTTCCGGAAATGTTACACTGGTAACAGAAGTATTGTTCTTAAAAGCACAAATATCTATTGTATGCAAATCTACACAGGCAGAAAAATCTAATTTCTTTAATAATGTATTTCCTCTAAAAGAATAAGCACCAATATATTTTAGATTTTTACCGAAAGTTAAAGAGGTTAAATTTGTTGGCATATCAGCATCGTAAGCTATGGCAACTACTTTCCTGTTTGTTAGTGTTGAATCTTCGCTACCTGTAGTAAAATCAGGAATAACTAAATCTTTGTTAGTGCCTTTGTAGCTCATAATTTGAACTTCATTATCATTGATAAAAGTATATGTAAAGCCATCCTCTTTGTAAGTGCGTATTGGATAATATTCTGAAACAGCGGTTTCAGTTTTTTGGGTTTCTATTGCTGTAGGCTTCTCTGCTTGTAAGTCCACCGCAGATACATCTGCCAAGCCCCAAAATTCACTTGGCAAAATGGTAAATGAGCTAAATACTGTAATAAACGCCAGTACATAAGCTAATGATTTTTTGAGTTGTTTCATAAGAAATACCTCTCTTTCTAATATGATAATATATAATCCATTTACTGGATATGATTATTATACACCTTTTAAAACAATATATCTATTGACATAGTGTTACAAATATTTAGTTGTGTTAGTGCGTTTTGTACAATAAAATATACTACAGATATATATTTGTAGTGGGTTTGATTAAGTGCTAAAATATAAAAATCAAATAAGATTATTGTAGAGTGTACGTTAAATGTGCTGTATTATTCTGCAATGTTATTAATGGTTTAACTGCTAAAAAGCACCCTAACAATATGCTGGTAATTGTTAGGGTGCTAATGCTTATATTTATGTTAAATTGTTGAAAATAAAATTATTGTGGAATACCTGCCAGTACCTCTGCGATTACTTCTCGCTCGTCTAGGTGGTGTTTAACTCCGTTTATTTCCTGATAATCCTCGTGACCTTTGCCAGCTAAAACAATAATATCTCCTGCTTCACCGTTGTTAATTACCCACTCTATAGCTTTTCTTCTGTCTATAATCTCAACATATTTACCATTGGTTTTCTTTATTCCTGTTAAAATATCATCAATTATAGCTTTAGGCTCTTCTGTGCGTGGGTTATCTGATGTAATTACACTAAGGTCAGCTAAGTTGCCGGAAACCTCGCCCATACTAAAGCGTCTGTCACGAGAACGGTCACCACCGCAACCAAACAGGCAAACAAGTCGCTTTGGATTATATGCACGCAAAGTGGTAAGTAGGCTTTCTAAAGCCATTGCGTTGTGTGCGTAGTCTATCATCAAAGTAAAATCGTTAGAAACCTTAACCATTTCTATACGACCCTTTACCTTTGCTAAATTAAGAGCTTTTTGAATAACAGGCATTTCTATATCAAAATAATTGCATATTGCTATTGCAGTAAGAGAATTGTAAACGCTGAATTTACCAGGGAAATTAACCTGAATATGTGCGTTTAATTCTCCTGTTATATCGTATTCAACACCAAGTAAACCATTAGCTGTAAAAAGCTTAGTGTTGTTTGCTTTAAGTGTTGCGGTGTTTGAAAAGCCATAGGTACACACAGGGCAATTACAGCTGTTAATTATGTAGTGAGCGTGAGTGTCGTCACCGTTTACAATAGCGTATTTGCACTGTTTGAATAATAAGCTTTTGCAGTATAGATAATGGTTAAAATCTGTGTGCTCGTTTGGACCAATGTGGTCAGGCTCTATGTTGGTGAAAATACCAATTTCAAAGGTAAAGCCGGCTGTGCGGTGAAGCATAAGCCCTTGTGATGAAACCTCCATAACTACACAATCACAACCTGCATCAAGCATTTCTTTAAAATACTGTTGCAATATGTAGGATTCAGGTGTAGTATTGTTGGCTTTTATTGATTTTTCGCCTATAATAGTTTCTATAGTTCCAACAAGACCGCATTTGTGCCCTGCGTTTTCTAATATTGATTTTACAAGATATGTAGTTGTGGTTTTGCCCTTTGTGCCTGTTATGCCAATAACCTTTAATTTATCAGCAGGATTTCCGAAATATTCTGCTGAAATGCACGCCAGTGCATAACGTGTGTTTTTAACTTTTATAACTGTTATGTTTTTAGGCACATCTACATCATTCTCAACAACCAACGCAACAGCACCATTGTTTACAACCTGTTGTGCAAAGGTGTGACCATCAACAACTGCTCCTTTAACGCATACAAAAAGCGTATTTGCTGTAACTTTTCTGGAGTCATAAGCCACTGTGTCTATCTCTTTATCAAGGCTACCTTGAGTACAAGTGTAATCTAATTTTTTTAGTAAATCGGTTAGCTTCATTAAAAGCAACTCCTTTTAATAAGGTAATATATTTCTATTGATAAATTTACAATATTATACACCTGTTGTCAATGCAAAAGTTGTAGTATAAGTGTAGTAAATAGGTGTGTTTTAGGCTGTGTATATTTGGTGATTTTTTTAATTTGCAGTTGTTTGTATAAAATAATGACATTTATGTTAAATATAGGCTTCTATGTGTTAATTTGATAAGATTTCAAATACAGGTTGTTAAATGTATACATATTTTTTGCTTGAGAATAAACAATATAGACAAAGGGATTAGGGCTATTTACACAAAATAAAATTAAATATTTGGGCATATAGTAGGAGTTTTAAAATAATATTGTTCAAAGTAACTAAAAATGGTTAGCGGATTATATTAATGTAACTAAAATAACTAAAATCTGTTGCAATTAAACACTGTATATGCTATTATAACTACAGTAGTTATGACATTTGTTCTAGCTGTCTGATTACAACAATTTATGCAGTTTTTACAACTGTCATTAAGAGGTAAAAGTTATTTTTTTATTTTTAAAGAAAGAAGGAAAAAGACAATGTTCAGTAAAACAAAGAAGGCTGCTGGCATTCTTCTAGCAGCTACAATGATCGCTACTGCATTTGCAGGTTGTGGCGGTAACACAGAGAAAACAAGTTCAACAGGTGGAGAGAAGCCAACAGATGCTGCTACAGCTCCAGCAGTAAAGGGTGTTACAGTTGAAGATATGATGGCTAACTATGAGAACTACCTAGGCGACGAGGGTACAAGCTCAGAGGTTAAGCTAACAGTTTGGGCTCCATCAGAGGCTATAAAGACATTCCAAAAGCAGTGTAACGATTTCATAGCTGCTTGCTCAAACAGAAAGATTTCTATTGAAGTTAAGGCACAGAGTGAGTCTGACTCAGCTGCTACTTTGATGAACGACCCAGATACAGCTGCTGACCTATTTGGTTTTGCTTCTGATAACGCATCAAAGCTATATCCTCGTGGCTATGTTGCTGAGGTTAACCCAGCATTTGCTGCAGCTATTAAAGAAACAAATATGCCTGGTGCTGTAGATGTTGCTACAAACGATGATGGCAAGCTTGTTTCATTCCCAGAGACAGGTGACAACGGTTACTTCATTTACTACAACAAGTCAAAGATTTCAGAAGAGCAGATTAAGTCACTAGAGGGCATTATGGAAGCTTGTAACGAGGCTGACGCTAAGTTCATTATGAGTATCGGTAATGGTTACTATGGTTCTGTAATTCCTCTAACAGCAGGTGGCACATACGAGCTTGATGCTGATGGTAATCAGGTTCTTAACTATAATAAGGACGAGGTTGTTAAGGTTGCTAAGGCTTTTGGTGACCTACTAGCTAACGATCCTCACTTCTCAAGTGACGATACAGATAAGGTTCTTTCTTCTCAGCTAAGAAGCGGTAAGGCTATTGCTGGTGTATCAGGTACTTGGAAGAAGGCTGCTATTAAGGCTGCTCTAGGCGATAACTTCGCTTGTGCTAAGCTACCAACAATCAAGGTTGACGGTGAAGACAGAGATATCATCTCAATGTACGGTTATAAGCTAATCGGTGTTAACTCAAACTCTAAGTATCCACTAACAGCTCAGGCTCTTGCTTACTACCTAACAGGCGAGAAGGCTCAGACAGAGAGAGCTACAGAGCTAGGTTGGGGTCCATCAATTCAGAAGCTTGTTGATAGCGATCTTGTTACTGGCGATGTTTGTCTAACAGCTGTTTATGCTCAGCAGAAGCACTCAGTTCCACAGATCGGTCTAGCTGGTTCATTCTGGGATCCAACAGGTTCATTCGGTGGTTATGTTGTTGATAAGTCAAGTGACCTATCAGTAGAGGGCATCAGCAAGGCTTACGATGCTATGTACACAAGTGCTACTGCTCACTAATCTTTAATTAGCGAACAGATTTTAGATAATCATTAAGTATAATTAAGTATTTTTTGCAAGCAGTCTAATTTTACTATTAGACTGCTTGCGTATCAAAAGTAAAAGGTCAGGGAGTGGAATAATGAAATACATAGATTATGTACAGCTTAATCCTCTTCAAAGATTTACCTATAACTTAAAGAAATTTTTTGCATCAATTCCTGGTGCAATATCCGGTTTCTTTAAAGCCTTGGGTGCAGGTATAGTTGCTTTCTTTTTAGGAATTGGCAATTTCTTTAAGAATTATGTTAATGACTTTAAAAACGGCTGTATTACAACTAAGATTTCATATTTAATTATGGGTGTTGGTTGTGCTGCTAAGGGTCAAATAGTAAAGGGTATAATCTTTTTTCTATCAGAGGTTGCGTTTATTGCCTACTTTATAGGCTTTGGTGGTCCATATATTTCTAAATTTGGTACACTAGGTACTAAAGCTTCAGAAGGCTATTGGGCTGCAGATGGTACATATCAAAGAACAATTGGTGATAACTCAGTTCTTATCCTATTGTTCGGTACTCTTACAATGATTCTTATTGTTGTATTTATTTACCTTTATATTCTTAATATTAAGGTAGCTGTTAACTGTGAAAAGACAGTTAAGGCTGGTAACAAGCCAAACACATTTATGGAAGATATAAAAACATTGGCAGACGAGAAGTTCCACGTAACACTTCTTGCAATTCCAACAACACTTGTTGGTTGCTTTACAATTTTGCCATTGATTTTTATGATATTAATTGCGTTTACAAACTTCGACGGTTCACACCAACCACCAAACTCACTATTTACATGGGTTGGTTTTGGTAACTTTGCTGATATTTTTATAAGCAATCCAATGTATGCCGAAACATTCGGTAAAATCCTTTCTTGGACATTAGTATGGGCTGTTGTAGCAACATTCTCTTGTTACATTCTAGGTGTAATTGTTGCACTTATGATTAATAAAAAGGGTCTAAAGTTTAAGGGCTTTTTCAGAACTTGCTTTGTATTATCAGTTGCTGTTCCTCAGTTCGTTACACTTCTTCTAATGCAACAGATGCTATCTGAGGGTGGTGTAGTTAACGTATTCCTTGAGACTGTAGGTTTAATTGAGCAACCAATTAAATTCTTAACAGATTTAGGTAATCCTAATATGGCTAGAATTACCATTATACTTGTAAATATTTGGATTGGTATTCCATACACAATTCTAAGTACAACAGGTATTCTTATGAATATTCCTGAGGATCTATATGAGTCAGCTCGTATAGACGGTGCTACTCCTGTAGTTCAGTTTATGAAGATTACACTTCCATACCTAATCTTCGTTACAACTCCTCAGTTAATTACAACATTCGTTGGTAACATTAACAACTTTAACGTTATCTTCCTACTAAGTGGCGGTGGCCCATCTAACGTAAATATGTACGGTGGTGCAGGTGAAACTGACCTATTGGTAACATGGTTGTTTAAGTTAACAATGAATAAGAACGATAATAACCTAGCTGCTGCTATTGGTATTATTGTATTTATTATTTCAGCTAGCTTGTCATTGATTACATTTAACAATACAAAGTCAGCTAAGGATGAGGGGGCGTTCTCATGATAAAAAGTTATAAAACACGAAGAGCATTGGGTAACGCCGTTATATATGTTATTCTTACAATTTTATGTATCATTTGGGTTCTTCCATTGGCATGGATTGTAATGACATCTTTCTCAGGCGAAGAAGCATCATTTATCAGTACAGTTATTCCAACTAAATGGACATTCGACAACTATATTGAGTTGTTTACAAAAACAGAAGTTTTTGACTATCCAAGAGCTTTTGTAAATACATTTATTATTTCTGTATTCTCTTGTATTATTTCTACACTTAGCGTGCTTATGGTTTCATATACATTCAGCCGTCTAAGATTTAAGGCAAGAAAAGCATTTATGAATGTATCAATGATTCTAGGTATGTTCCCTGGCTTTATGACAATGGTAGCTATTTACCAAATTCTTAAGGTTCTAGGTTTAACAGGAAGTATTGTTGGCTTGATTATTGTATATTCAGCTGGTGCTTCTTTGGGATACTTCATTTCAAAGGGCTTCTTCGATACAGTACCAAGAGCACTTGATGAAGCTGCAACTATCGACGGTGCTACAAAGAACCAAATTTTCTGGCAGATTATTCTACCAATGTCTAAACCTATTGTAGTTTATACAGTTCTTACTTCTTTCATAGGCCCATGGACAGACTTTATCTTGGCTAGGATGTTGCTTCGTGATGTAAGCGAAAGCTACACAGTTGCTATTGTTCTATGGAATATGGTAGATAAAACAAAGGTTGACGAGTACTTCTACAACTTCTGTGCAGGTTCAGTATTAGTTGCTGTTCCAATTACAGCATTGTTCCTAAAGATGCAGAAGTATTATGTAGAGGGTATTACAGGTGGTGCTGTAAAGGGTTAATCTCTTTACTTGTACCAACAGTGGTATATAATATTTACAAACCAAGAGGTGAAGGCAGTGTCTTCACCTCTTTTTGTATATAAAGCATTTGAATTAAAATTTGTTGAAAAAATTTAACCCAAATGACTTGATTATATTTTTACCTGTTATTATAATAGTTATACAGGGTATATAATAAAATTTAATGGAAGGTTATTTTGTGCTCTAGTTATGCTGTTTTCATAAAAAATTATATAAGCTGTGTTACAGGCTTATTTATAGAAAAGAAAACTTATAGTTGAACATAGAAATGGAGGAATAATAAATGCTGAAAAAATTAATTGCACTTGCATTAACAGCAACATTAGCTTGCACTACTTTGGCAGGTTGTAATAATGCGAATAATGGTGGTACTGTTGAGCCTGCTGTAGCGGTTCAGTCTACAGATAATTACAGAAATTTCTATCAGATATTTGTTTATAGCTTTTGCGATTCTGACGGAGATGAAATTGGTGATATCCCTGGTATTATCAGTAAGCTTGATTATCTAAACGACGGTGACCCAAATGGTGGTGATGACCTAGGAATTGATGGTATTTGGCTTTCACCAATCAGCGAGTCTGAATCATATCACAAATATTCTGTTGAGGATTATTGCTCCATTGATGACGAATACGGTACAATGGAAGATTTTAGAGAGCTTGTTTCCCAGTGTAAAGAGCGTGGTATTAATGTGATAATCGACTTTGTTGTAAACCATTCATCAAATCAACACCCTTGGTTTGAGAAAGCTTTAGAAGAAGTAAAAAAAGATAAGCTTGATGGTTATGCAGAATATTACCACATTGTAAAATCTAAGGATAAAGTTGGCGATACTAAGTATCATAATATTGAGGACACTGATTATTTTTATGAAGGAGATTTCTCTTCTGAAATGCCAGACCTTAATCTTTCAAATTCTGATGTTAGAGATGAAATTAAAGAGATTATGAAGTTTTGGCTACTTGATGTAGGTGTTGCGGGATTTAGATTAGATGCTATAAAATACTACGACACAGGCGGAGATGACGGTAAGGAGTTCTGTAAGTGGTTAGTAGATACTGCAAAAGAGATAAAAGAAGATGTTTATATTGTTGGTGAAAACTGGTCAGGCACAAGCACAATAGCTGATTGGTACACAACAGGTATACAAAGCCAGTTTAATTTCCCAATGAGTCAGGCTATTGGTCAATATGAAACCACAGCTATGGGTGGTGACGCAAAAAGATTGTGTAATGCTTTGAAAAAATGGGGCGAAACAATTCGTGAGAAAAACCCAAATGCTATAGATTGCTCATTCCTGTCTAACCACGACCAAGTACGAAGCGGTGCTTCTTTAATGAAAAAGCTTGTTAATCAAAAGCTTGCTGCTATGTGCTATATGCTGGCACCAGGTAACTCATTTACATACTACGGTGAAGAGGTTGCTCTTTTAGGTAGTACAGATAACGACGGTTCATATCGTTTGCCAATGCCTTGGAATGGTACCGAATGGGAAAAAATCCATCTACCAAGTATTCCATATAATGTTGCCGAGGAAGCAATAACAACAACAGTTGAAGAAGCTATTAAAGATGAAAATTCACTGCTAAAAACTTACCAGCAGTTAATAAAGCTAAAGCTACAAAATCCTGAAATTGCTCGTGGTAAGATAACTGATGTTATCGAAACAGACAGCAAATATGGTGCAGGATATGTAACAAAGTATAATGATAGCGGTGTTATTATATTCTATAATGCAAACAAAACAGATACAATTACAACAGAAATTTCCAAGGATTATCTAGACTACAAAGGAATTGTAGGTCAAGTTACAGCAAATGGTCCTGATGATAAGGGCGAATATGCTGAAGCTACAATGGACGGTACTAAATTAACAATACCGCCTGCAACAGTAGTTATAATTAAATAATATAATATAATATAAATATTATCCCCAATGAAATTGTAGTCAAATTTTCATTGGGGATTGTTTTTTTAGTGTGTATATTTTATAATAAGAATGTTTTCTTAATTTACTACTATAAATAATTGATTGCTGTTAGTTATGTAAGATAAAATTCATATCAATTAGTTTATTAGATAAATATATAACAAAGGTGGTAGAAAATTATATGAGTGAAAATATTATCGAAGTAAAAGCTTTAACTAAAAGCTATGGCGATTTTTATGCTGTTAAAGATGTATCCTTTAACATAAAAAAAGGTGGAATTTATGGTCTTATAGGTGAAAACGGTGCTGGTAAAACCACCCTTATCAGAATGTTAGCAGGGCTTATTTATAAAACATCAGGTGAAATTAAAATGTATGGCAAAAGTGATGAAAAAAGCCTTGTTGAAGCACGAAAAAAGGCAAGCATTATAGTAGAAACCCCATACTATGTTGCAGGAATGACTGCTTATCAAAATCTTAATTTGCAACGAATGCAACGTGGAATTAAGGATAAATCAAGAATTAATAAGGCTCTGGAACTTGTTGGGCTTGAATATACAGGCAAAAAGAATGTAGGCAAATTTTCATTAGGTATGCGTCAAAGATTAGGTATTGCAATTGCTATGCTTGGCAATACAGAAATACTTGTACTAGATGAGCCAACAAATGGTCTTGACCCAATGGGCATAATTGAAATGCGTAAACTTATAAAAAGGCTTAATAAAGAATTTGGCGTTACAGTTATTGTATCAAGTCATATTCTTTCAGAGCTTGCTCTTACTGTTACCGATTATTTGTTTATGAAAAACGGTAGTATGATTAAACAGGTTAGTGCTGATGATTTAAAAAAGGAATGTGGTCAGCGTTATACATTAAATACATCTGATAATAAAAAGGTAGAAGCTATATTAAATAAATGTGGTATTGGTTATATAAACAAAGAAAATAAACTGATATTATTAGGGGAAACAGATGTAAAAAAATTGTCTAAGGAACTTTTTGATAATAATATTTATATATACGAGTTTTTTGAATCTACACTTACATTAGAGCAGTATTATTTATCATTGATAGGGGAGGTAAAAGAATGATTAACGTGTTTAAGTCTATGTGTTATCGAATAATTACAAACCGAGTAACATATTATTCTATGTTCTTAGCTGTTGCACTACCATTTTTGTTGATAATTTCGGCTATATCAGCAACAGGAGAAAGCACCACTATTCTAGGTGTTATAGATAGCATTACTTTGTTGGGTATGGTGGTTGTTTTTGTACCTATAAGCCTTTTTATTTGCAACGACTACAGCAATAAAACCCTTTATTATGAGGTTATGAACGGACACAGCCGATTTGATGTGTATACAGGAAGAACTCTTGCTGTTGTGCTGTTGGGATTTGTTATATATAATATTCAATTATTTGTTACACTGCTAATGTCATCAGTTTTTATGAATTATCAGCTTGCAGGTGAAGGTGTAACTACAGCGGTTTGTAAAATTGTTTGTGTAGAGCTGTGTGTGTTGGGCTATTTGCTTTTTTTCTCATTTACCGCATTGGCACTAAAAAATATTATTATAAGCATATCAGTAAACTGGTTTGGGTTAATAGGCTCTTGTTTGGTTGCACAGTGGGACGAGCACTTGGTAACTGACAGCGGAGATGCAATAAGCTCAATTTTTGGCAGTGGTGTTATCAGATGTGCCCTTGCAAATAAGTTTTCCGAGTCTGCTTTTACAATGGCGGTTTTAATTGCTATTGCACTAATTATTGTGTTTTATTTGTTAGGACTATACATATTTAAAAAGAGTGAATTTTATTAATAGTTAACTAAAAAACTTATCAAATCCACAATAATGCACATAAAAATTTTCCAAGGCTCTTTTAATGCAAGGTGTTTTTTGGTATAATACAAGGTAAGAATGTTATCGACTTAGATATTAAGCATTAAATATAGAAAGAGGATATGGTTATGAGTAACAAAACAGTTCGTACAAGATTTGCTCCAAGTCCTACAGGCTTTATGCACATTGGTAATTTAAGAACAGCTTTATATGAATATTTGGTTGCAAAAAGCCAAGGTGGCGATTTTGTACTTAGAATAGAAGACACCGACAGAGAAAGATATGTTGAGGGTGCAGTTGATATTATCTATAAAACTCTTGCAACTGCCGGTTTGCACCACGACGAAGGTCCTGATAAGCCAAAGGATTGTGGTCCTTATGTTCAAAGTGAAAGACTAGAAATGTACAAGCCTTATGCAGAACAGCTTATACAACAGGGCAAGGCTTATCGTTGCTTCTGTACTAAAGAGAGATTAGAAAGCCTAAAAAGCGAGGACGAGCCAAATGGTGGCTACGACCGCCATTGTCGTGATTTACCTCAAGAAGAAATCGACAGGCTACTTGCTGAGGGTGTACCTTATGTTATAAGACAAAAAATGCCACTAGAGGGTAGCACAACCTTTACAGATGCTGTATTTGGCGAGATTACTGTTGAAAATAGCGAGCTTCAAGACCAAATTCTAATAAAAACAGACGGTTATCCAACTTATAACTTTGCAAATGTTATAGATGACCACACTATGAATATTACCCATGTTGTTCGTGGCTGTGAATATTTAAGCTCAACTCCAAAGTATAATCTTTTGTACGAGGCTTTTGGCTGGGAGGTTCCTACCTATATTCACCTACCTTTAATTATGGGTAAGGACGAAGAGGGCAATGTTGCTAAGCTATCTAAAAGACACGGTTCTACAGGCTTTGAGGATTTAATAAACGAGGGCTATTTGCCACAGGCTATTATTAACTATGTAGCGTTGCTTGGTTGGTGTCCATCAGATAATCAGGAGATATTTACTCTTGAAGAGTTAGGCAAGGCTTTCGATATAAAGGGCATCAGCAAGTCACCGTCTATATTTGACTATGGCAAGCTAGAGTGGTTTAATGGTGAGTATATCCGTAATATGCCTGCACAGGAATTTACTGAAAATGCTATGCCATACTATAAGCAGGCTATTACAGAAAAAGACCTTGACTGGAATAAGGTAACAGAGATTTTACATCAGCGTGTTACAAAGTTTAACCAAATTCCTGAGATGATAGATTTCTTTAATGAACTACCTGAATATGAAACAGATATGTTTGTTAACAAGAAAAGTAAAACTAATCTTGAAAATGCTCCTATAATGCTAAAGACAGTAACAGACAAGCTTACTGCATTAACTGAATGGAGTAAAGACAGTATTCACGATTGTTTAATTAACCTTGCAACAGAGCTTGAGGTTAAAAACGGTACTGTAATGTGGCCTGCAAGAATTGCAGTGGCAGGTAAAAAGGTAACACCTGGTGGAGCTGTTGAGATTTTAGATATTCTTGGCAGAGAAGAGTCACTAAGAAGACTAAACATTGGTCTTGAAAAGCTTGGTGTATAAAACTTTTAAGTAAGGGGTATAGAAAATGGCAGAGGAAATTAAAAAGGAAGAGCAGTTAGGTAACTGCAATTTTATACATGATTTTATAGATGAAGATATTGCAGAGGGAGGACAGTTTGAGGGTAAAACCGTGCACACTCGTTTTCCTCCTGAGCCAAATGGATATTTGCACATTGGCCACGCAAAGGCTATTTGCATAGATTTTGGTACAGCTGAAAAATACAATGGTATGTGTAACCTTAGAATGGACGACACAAACCCTACTAAAGAAGATGTAGAGTATGTAGACGCTATTAAAGAGGATATTCAGTGGCTTGGCTTTACTTGGGACGATAGATTTTACTATGCGTCAGAGTATTTCCCAAAGATGTACGAAGCAGCAGTAGAGCTTATTAAAAAGGGACTTGCTTATGTATGTCAGCTTAACGCAGAAGAAATGAGAGCTCACCGTGGTGACTTGTCTACTCCTGCAACAAGCCCATACCGTGACAGACCTATTGAAGAAAGCCTAGATTTATTTGAAAGAATGAAAAATGGTGAATTTAACGACGGAGAGATGACTCTTCGTGCGAGAATCGACCTAGCATCAGGCAACTTTAATATGCGTGACCCTGTTATTTACAGAATAAATCATATTAAGCACCACCGCACAGGCGATGAATGGTGTATTTACCCAATGTACGACTTTGCACATCCTATTGAAGATGCAATGGAGGGTATTACTCATTCTCTATGTTCATTGGAGTTTGAAGACCACAGACCTTTATACGATTGGGTTATTAACAATGTAACAGTACCTGCAAAGCCAAGACAGATTGAGTTTGCTCGTTTGGGCATAAACAACACTGTTATGAGTAAAAGAAAGCTAAGAACATTAGTTGAAGATGGCTATGTAAAAGGCTGGGACGACCCAAGAATGCCTACACTTTGCGGTTTAAGAAGAAGAGGCTACACACCTGCTTCTATCCGTAATTTCTGCGACAGAATAGGCGTTTCAAAGGTAAATTCTATAGTAGATATGGGCTTTTTAGAGTATTGCCTAAGAGAAGACCTTAACGAAACTGCACAGCGTGTAATGACAGTGCTAGACCCTATTAAGCTTATTATTACAAACTACCCAGAGGATAAAACAGAAACCTTTATGGTAGAAAATAACCCTAATCGTCCTGAAGACGGTGAAAGAGAAATTACCTTTACAAGAGAATGTTATATAGAAGCAGAGGACTTTATGGAAGAGCCTGCTAAGAAGTATTTTAGATTGTTCCCAGGTAACGAGGTAAGACTAAAATCAGCCTATGTTGTAAAATGTACAGGCTGTAAAAAGGACGAAAATGGCAAAGTTGTAGAGGTTTACGCAGAGTATGACCCAGAAACAAGGGGCGGTAATACACCTGACGGTAGAAGAATAAAGGCTACTATCCACTGGGTAGATGCCAACAACTGTGCAAATGCCGAGGTAAGATTGTACGACAACCTATTTACAGTGCCAGACCCAGATACAGGTGACAAGAACTTCCTAGATTATATTAATCCAGAGTCACTAAAAGTGCTTACAAATTGTAAAACAGAGAAGTCAATAGAGTCACTTATCCCACCGGCTTCATTCCAGTTTATGCGTTTAGGCTACTTCTGCTTAGACAGTAAGGACTCAACACCTGACAATCTTGTATTTAACCGTAGTGTATCACTAAAAGGTAGCTACAATCCAAATAAATAAATTTATATAAAAGCAAAGTGGCAGAAGAATAATCTTTTGCCACTTTTGTGTTAGGGTTATATTATTAAGCGTTCTTTATACTTGTTTTTGTAATGGCTAATAAACACCAGTAGTTAATGGGTAAGCAAGTTGTATTATAAATTGTATGAGATGTACTGTGGGTGGCACAGACTTTCCAAAGGGATTTCTCAATAAAAGCGTGTAAGTATATTTATTAACGTTAAGATTTCATAAGCTATTGATTTATTGGTTTTGTAAAATATTAGTGCGGTAGGTTGTCTATATTGCATAAAAATAAAATTTATTTTCAAAAACTCTTTTATATATTATTGTTTTATGCTATAATACTTGTAGGATAAATATGTAAGTTTTGAATATGTCTTTTTAAAGTTTATATATTTTCGCTACTTTAAATGTAGCACTTAAATTAACAAATATCTTTTTCATTTCATTTTTATTTCCTTACTCGAGAGGCAGGTGTATCCCCGTGGATGCACCTGTTTCTATTTTTTTGCCTCTATTTCAATAGTTGGGGTAATTGCCCAATAAGTAGCTCTATGTCAATAGTCAAGAAAATCCACGAATAAGCAGGTTTTATGTGAATAGCTGGGGTAATACTAGTACCAAAAAAGTAAGAATAGGCATTGGTAAATAAGCTGTTATTTGTCGTTTGTTTCTATAGTTTCGACAATTTAAGTTAATTAGTGCAGATACAAAAAACAAACAACAGCTCTGAAAAAACAAAGCTGTTGTCTGAAAATTTAATATAAAAGGTTGCTTATAATCGAAAGCAATTATATTTAATTATTTTGAAAGATTAACCTTATCAATATCTGCTGGTAGAGAAATGTTCTTCTCTGTTTCCTTATCAAAGATGTGTAGCTTGCTTAGGTCGAATGCAATCTTAATTGTATCGCCAGGCTTAGCCTTTGAAGTAGGAGCAACTCTAGCTGTAACAGAAGCTGAACCAACTGTTAGATATAGATAAATTTCTGCACCCATAAGCTCAGTAACTTCTACCTTAGCTTCCATAGCGTTAGCATATCTGTTAATGCTCTCGTTATCATCGTATACATTCTCAGGACGGATACCGAATCTAACCTCTTTACCAATGTAGTTAGCAAGGTTAGCTGATTTCTCTGCTGGAATAGCAAGAGTAATACCGTCGAATGACAATGTATATGTTGAACCACTCTTACCAACTGTAGCGTTTACAAAGTTCATCTGTGGTGAACCAATAAAGCCAGCAACGAACTCGTTGCAAGGGTAATCGTATAGGTGCTGAGGTGTATTTACCTGCTGTACAAGACCGTCCTTCATAACAACGATTCTTGTACCCATTGTCATAGCCTCTGTCTGGTCATGAGTTACGTAGATAAATGTTGTGCCAAGTCTTTGGTGTAGCTTAGAAATCTCTGTTCTCATCTGTGCACGAAGCTTAGCATCTAGGTTTGATAGTGGCTCGTCAAGCAAGAATACCTTAGGGTCACGAACGATAGCTCTACCTAGAGCAACACGCTGACGCTGACCACCTGAAAGAGCCTTTGGTTTACGATCAAGTAGATGGTCGATATCTAGAATTCTAGCAGCCTCTTCAACTCTTCTACGGATTTCATCCTTTGGAGTTTTTCTTAGCTTTAGACCAAATGCCATATTGTCGTATACAGACATATGTGGATAAAGAGCATAGTTCTGGAATACCATTGCGATATCTCTGTCCTTTGGTGCTACATCGTTAGCAACCATATCACCAATTGTAAGAGTACCCTTACTGATATCCTCCAAACCTGCAATCATTCTTAGAGTTGTAGATTTACCACAACCTGATGGACCAACAAGAATAATAAATTCTTTGTCTTCGATTTCAAGATTAACGTCAGATACAGCTTCTACGCCACCGTCGTAAATCTTGTAAATGTGTTCAAGCTTTACACTAGCCATTATAATAAACCTCCTAAATCTCCTTACAAGTAAGAGTAAGGCGTATTGTTTCAATAGATACTATACCACTTTTCAGTAAAAGTTGCTAGTAATTTTTTTACTAAATATTTTAGTATACTTTTTACACATTTAGCACTATACCGAAATAAAGTTGTAATTTTAGTGCAATTCGTCAATGAATATAGCGTTTATCTCTAATTTGCTTAATAATTTAACATCACCTTTGTTTAAATTGCTATCTAGTTTAAGAGAACCAATGGAAGTTCTTGTAAGTTTAACCACCTTTTTACCTCTTGTAGCAAACATTTTTTTTACCTGATGAAACATTCCCTCGCACACTTTCACCTGTGCAGTAGGAGCATTTTGGTTGTTAATTACAGTTAAAACAGCAGGTCTGCACTTTGTACCGTCTTTAAATTCTACGCCTTGTGAAAATGCTTCTATATCATTTTCATCTATAGGGCTGTCCAACTGTGCAACATAGGTTTTATAAACCTTTTTATTAGGCGACATTACCTTGTGAGCAAAATCACCGTCATCTGTAATTATTAAAAGCCCCTCTGTGTCCTTGTCTAATCTACCAACAGGAAATAATCCCTTTCTTTTATATTCGGCTGGAATAATGTCGATTACCGTTTTATCCACATTATCTTTTGTTGCAGAAACTACTCCCTGAGGCTTGTTCATCATTAAATAAACAAATTTATTTACTTTTAATTCCTCACCGTTAACAGCTATTATATCTTTTTCAGTATCAACCTTAGAATTTGGCGACTTTACTATAATACCATTTACGGTTACCTGACCTTTATATATTAATTTTTTAACTTCGCTTCTGCCAATTATTCCCTGTGAAGCAATTATTTTATCAAGTCTTTCTTTACTCATTACCGTTATTCCTCTATTTTCTTGTCGTCTAGTGTGGACATAGTGCCATTAAGTGTTACTGTGCACAAATCTCCTGCAATAACTCGATTATCGCACACAATAACATTAGCCTTAACCTGTGCCCCTGTAGCATAATTGTCTATATTATATGTATATTTTATAGCATATTTACCCTTGTGCTTGTTTAAGTCAAATCCTTGTTTTTGCTGTAACGCATTATAATTTTCGTATACAGCATTAAATTCCCACGGTATGTTAATAGCTAGTTTTTCCTTTGAGTGGGCATTAGGCTGTAAATCGAATTGCCTTAAAAAATCTTCTACAGTAAAGGTGTCATCAATTAAAATTCTTACATTTTCAACAGTATTACATGTTATACTGTTAGGAGATGAAATAAAAAGGGTATTTACTGCAATTGATATAACAATCAACAATACAATACCGCAGGCTATAACATAAGATTTTCTTACCTTGTGAATAACAAACATATAACTTCCTCCGAATTTTTACTTTTTCAAGGTAATTATATGTTTAGGATAAATAAGTTA
>JAXJTR010000096.1:0-9467 GCA_036309465.1 Acutalibacteraceae bacterium | reverse complement strand
GTCCTCCTCTATAACTTTTATTATCTGCTTTCTCTCCTTTCCCTCTTTGGTTATAAGCGTTACTAACCCCATCTTATCAGGAAAGAAAGCTAAAGCCGTTTCCCACTCTCCTACATAAGGAGATTTAATCTTCGTTTTTCCTGCTCTTGCCTCTCCTGTTCTGATAGCTTCTGTTATTATCTTCTTAACAGAGCTGAGCTTTAGCTTTACCAAACAATCTATATTTATTGCCATTTCTACCCTCCTAAAACAGCCTAAAAAGTTAGAGAAGTATGTCGTTTAACTTCGATAAACGGCTATACCTGTTTTAACCGATAACGCTTGTTTAACGCTTGATTTATTACCAATATTACCCATATTACTGATATTACTCTATTACTATTTTAGAGCCTCCCTGAGCCATCTTTTAGAAAGCATTATCTAACATAGCCTCAGGAGCGTTAAGTAGTCTCATTTCCTCTTTTACGCTCTCTGTGTATATCTGAGAGGTTACAGGGGAGGAGTGTCTCAGTACGCTCTGAACATCTGTAAGCTGTCCTCCGTGCTTAAGGATAGCTACTGCTGTGGTATGTCTGAGAGAGTGAGCCGTAAACTCCTTTCCGTCCATTCCTATAGCCTGTAAGCCGCTCTTACATAGTCCTGAGATAGTTCTTGTAGTAAGTCTCTCTCCTCTGTTGTTGTTACTTGTAGAGGTAAAGAGTGGCTCATTAGCCTTTGCTCCTTTGCGTGTTGCTAAGTAGTCCTTAATAGGCTGATAGGCTTTATCACTCAATACTACAAAGTCATCCTTTTCTATGTGTCCTTTACCCCATACTCTTAATACTCTCCTTTCTCCCTTGAAAGTAATATCCCCTACATCGGCTCTCACTACTTCAATGGTTCTAAGTCCTGTTCTGAGGATGAGGTTTACTATAGCGTAGTCTCTTAAGCTGAGGCTCTTGAAATGTTCTAAAAGCTCGCTGCTCTTGTTGTCTGTTAGGTGCTGTTTCTTGAAAGCCTGTACTCTTCTCGGTGTCTTGATACCCTTAGCTATGTTAGGATAGAACTTTTCAGCCTCTGCCCATTCATAGAACTTTCTAACAGCCGTAATATAGCTGCCTATAGTCAGGGAGGAGAGAGCCTCATCCTGTAAGTAGTCCTTATAGGCTAATATGTCCTGTCTCGTTAAGGTGGATAAGTTCTTCTTCGCTTTCTCCATCCATACAAAGAACTGAGAGAGTGTTCTTGTATATAGCTTGCGGCTGCTCTCCTTAACATCCTGAGCGGATATAAAAGTAGCTACTAAGCCTCTCCAATCGTCAGTTTTGCCTACTCGCACCTCTCTACCCTGAACGACTACTATCTCTCTATTGCCCTTTTTATTACTCATATTACTATATTTTCTATATTACTATTATTTTATAATGCAAAAGTAGATATATTTTTTGTATTACCAAATATTATAGTGTTATTTTTTCGATTACAGGCATAAAAAAAGAGCCTATAGAGATATTACTCCCTACAGGCTCTCTAATATTGCCTTTATTCTCAGCAAAGAGAGATTTTTCCTACTCCTCCCATATCTAAAGTTAGAGGTACTTCCATAGCACTAAACAGCCTCATCAAAGAAGAGATAGTAATACTCTTGCCCTTTTCTAACCTTGATATTTGGGCACGCTGTACACCTACCTTTTCCCCTAATTGTTCCTGTGTTAAGTTCTTCGCTAATCTCGCCTGTTTTATAGCCTCTCCGATATGGTAGGCTTGAAGCTCGGCTCTTAAGTCTTGGTCGAACTTGTCTCTCTTAGGAGTTCCTTTCTTTCCTATAGCCTCATCTGTAAGCTCTTCAAGAGTATAAGTTTTCATTGCCATATCTGTAATTATTTAGAGTTAAAATACTGCTTTCTTATTTCTTCTGCTTTCGCTATTTCCTTGCTCGGTACTTTCCAAACTTTCTTTATCATTCCGTGAGTGGCTACTACTAAGGTATCCTCTTTAGTATCCCAAAAAGCAAACAGCCTATACTGAATACCATTATAGAGCGTCCTGAACTCCCATATATCCGTACCCTCCAATTTCTTAAAAAGCTCGTTACTCTGAACTCCTCCCTCTACCTTGTGGATATTATAAACTATCTTACTTCTCGGCTGCTCAGGAAGAGAGAGGATAAAGTCTCTCGCCTCATCAAGGAATATAGTTTTAAACTTGCTCATTACTAATAATCTCTTTAACGATGCAAATATACTAAATGTTTCTATTTTATGAAACATATAAGCAAAAAAATAAAGCCTATAAAGCCTCTCAACTCTATACGCTCTATCCTATAGTAATAGCAAGCCTGAATAATTAGCTCTTCCTGTTCGTGCCTCTGCTCTTCTTCTGTCGGCTCTTGTATGGTACTATCTCCCACTTCTCAGGAGTTGAGGCTAACCATACACTACTATCGTAGCCTTTCTTAAGTCTATACATTATCCTGTAATCTTAACTGAGACAAAGATAAGTATTATTTATTTAATACTTTAACATTTACCCTCTAAATAATTGAATTATAAGGGTTTTATCTTTATCATCCTACTATTATCCTACTATTATCCGCTCTCCTCCTGTCCCTTAATGGTTAAGGCTTTAAGCTACCTACCTATCTGCCTTACCCCTCCCTCCCTGACAAGGTTAGTACAGGCTTTCATCTTATCAGTCTATGTAACTCCTCCGTAGGATATAATTAAGTACCCCCCTTAGTAAGTAGGTTTCTGTTTCGTAAAAATATTCCTGTAAAAAAAATTATTCTCCTGATATTGACTTTCTTACTACCCTACTTACTATTTATATATATAAAACCTACTAAGATGGATAAAAGCACAAAGGAAAAAATCAGTAAAGCGTTGAGAGGACAAAGTAAGTCCGTCTCTCATCGTAAAGCCATCGCTAAGGCTATGAAAGGACTAAAGAAAAGCTCATCCCATAAGAAGAGCCTATCTATAGCCCTCAGGACTTACCACAATAATAACAAAGAAAAAGATTTGAAAGTATGAAAGCTAAAGCCTGTACCCTGAATATAGATAGATTGGAGGTTTGCTATACTGCCTCCGTTCCTGTTGTTGAGGAGCTGATAGATACGGCTTATATGGAAAGGAGCGGCTACAGAATTACCGCTCAGGAAAGCGAAAATAATGAGACTATCCTACAGGTGGATATAGTAGCTCCTGAGAGCGGCTCTGAGTGGATAAGGTTTGCATCCATTAAGATAGGCTCTACCTTTGAGACTGAGGATAGCCCTTTCCGCTATGTATGGATAAGAGTAGATAACAGGGTACTCTATACTCCCCTCTATCCGTCCTCTCCTATACTCTCCTACCTGTTCTACATTGCTGAGGACTTAAGCCTCATCTATAACAATATAACACGCTTAGATATAGCCGTAGATAGTGGCACTAATTACCCTGTAAGGATAAAGAAAGCCGTTAGAGATATGTCTCTCACTCCTGTAGTCTTAGGAAAGGCTTATCCTGAGCCTAAAGAGGTTATTAGTAAGCTCCTCTACATTCATACAGGAGATAGGATAAGATACAGGACGGATAATATTACCCTCTCTTCTGCTGATAAAGATGAGGCTCTATGTGTCTATAATAAGACGGAAGAGATTAAGGAGAGCGGAAAGGACTATATAGCTGAGTGGGATGGTATTAAAGGCACAATCTACAGAGCTGAGGTAAGGCTAAAGAGAGCTGCTCTTAAGGACTATCTTAATAGCAAGGGCTTAACCTTTGAGGAGCTTTACCTGAATATCCTGAACAAGGAGAGGCTCTTAGACTTGTTCCTCTTCTATTCGGATAGGCTCATCAGGTTCAGGAAAGGGAGAGAGACTATAAACCTGTTACAGCTATAGCCCTCTTAATAAAGGAGGCTACCAATGTAGTAGAGATAGATACAGGAGGCACTATATCAGATATTTAAGAGGTAAAAAATATAGCTTAATCTATTTCAATCTATTTTAGATTGCTTATAGCACTTTTTTTGGTTTTATAATACTCTGATATTCAGGACTATTTAAAAGGGTGTTTCCCCAAACTTAACCTACGCTTTCCCCAAATCCTACCCCCCTTTATTGACATATCCTACCCCTGTCTAAATATGTCTACTTTTAGACTAACAGGCTGAGCCGCTCCCTGTGTGCCGTTTTGCGCTCTGCTATTCTACTACTCCCTCCTACCTACTAAACTATTCTCAGTTCCATTAAGGAGAGTACTTAGGCTTTCCTTTACTCTCATAAACCTAACTATCTTAAGAGAAAAGAGAAAAAAGAAAAGGAGAGTCTTTAAAACTCTCCCTTTTTTTTCTTTTTATATAGTCTATAGAGACTATAAAAGAGTATAGCACTTTTTTTGGCTTTGTAATATTTTGATATTCAGGTGTTTACTAAAAGGGGCTTCCCCAAAGGTTACATAACTATTCCCCAAAGGTTACATAACTATTCCCCAAAGGTTACATAACTATTCCCCAAAGGTTACATAACTCCCCCTATAAAAAAGTGTCTTAATAGTTTACTCTTCGAGAGGCTTAGCGTACTTCTTATCTAAGATAAACTTATACTCTAACTCCCCCTTAAAGCCTGTCTCCAAAGTAGGGAGAGCCTCTATGAGCTTTATATCTACCATAGCCTGAAACAGCTTCGGGAGCTTGCTCTCCATTACCCTCTTTTTATTCTTCTTATACTCGTCTATTAAGTCTAACTTCTGTAGGAGAGTAGTAATATATATCCTGAAAGGCTTTCTCTTGTCTTGCATTGCTAAAATATCTCTTAGGATATAGTGAGCCTCTGTAGGCTGCTTTACAGCTTGGGCTATTCTCCTGTTAGCGTCCTGAGGATGGAGAGCGTAGTTCTTGGCTGCGTTCATAGCAAAGAGAGGGTTAAGGACTATACTTAACTCTTGCTCTTGCGTCTTATAGTTTCTTATGGTTCTACCCTCTACCCATAAAAGAGACTTCTGTACTTCTGTTCCTTGATACTTTATCTGTAACCCCTCATTCTGTAAAGCTATGAGCGTCTTATTTACCTCCTTATATTGCTCTCCTGTAGGATTGTCTACCCCAAAAGCTAACTTAGCTAACTCCCTTAATGAGGTTCTTATCTGAGAGTGGTAGTAGTTCTTTTCATTTATCATCTGAGGTTGTAATGTGATGTTAAGCCCATTTATTCTCTTGATTTCGCCCTGTACCGCTATTCCTGTATGCTCTTTCTCGTTTGAATACTTATAGCTGTCATTAGACAAAACCTGTCCTAAAGCGTGGAAAACCTGTCTTAATAGTTTCCCTGAGATAGTCTTAGTAACTCCTCCTATTACTACGCTGCTCATTTCGGGCTTTGCTAATACATCGTCCAAAGCGTCAAAGAGCTGCGTCTCTATCTCTTCCTGTCTTGTCATAAAGTCTCTGCCTATCTTAACCTCCTTAGGTGGTTTTCTCCTTACAGGTAGTCTCGCTGAGCTGATATTAGCTATATCAAACTCTTCCGCATCATTTTGCACTCTTACCTCAGGAGCTGCCTCTGCTCTCTTAGTATGTACTCCTTTTCTTGGTCTTGCCATCCTAACTAAATATTACAAGTTTATCTAATACCTCCTGTCCTATCTCTATGTCCTCATAAACAGGAAATACAAAGTCTATATCTCCGTTGTCCTCCATCAGCACTTTCAGGAAGAGAGCCTCATCTGAATTATCTGATAGGAGCTTCTTATAGTTCTTTCCTGAAAATCTCTTATTTCGGGAGTAGTCCGACTTATAGCTCTCTATCCAATCCTCTATGTCGTAGGGGATGAGGCTTTCTATCTTATGCTCCTTTGCAAAGCGTTCAAGCACTAAGGAAATAGTCTTTGCGCTTGTCAGGGTGGAGTTGAACAAAGAGAGGGCTATCTTTAGCTGCTTCTCTAACTTGGAAGCGTTCACGCTGAAAGCCTTTGTTTCCTTATCGGTGTCTAAGGTTATCCACTTGTCGATAGACTTCTGTAGGCTTATTCTTCGGTTAAGGATATTGTATATCTTAGGCTCTTTCTCCTTTAGTGGCTTGATGTCTCCTAATAGGGAGTTAAGGAAGTAAGCCTCCATTACATAAATATCTATCCGCTCTAAGCCTGAGTTTATGTACTCGGCTAAATAGTCTAACTTGGTTGCAAAGAGTTCAAAGTGTTGTCTTTTCTTTATAACCTTGTTGATAGCTTCTATCTTATCATTCATAGCCTCTACCTCATCATCGGCTACGCTGTCGAAAATATCCTGTAAGTCTTTCTGAGATACTATCCCCTTTTTATAGACTATTCTATTTACCTTATCATCTACGACTACCCTTAGCTTCTCGTCTAAAGTTCCCGACTTTATGAGAGCTTTGAGCTTGTCTTTATCCATCCGTTTCATTGTAGGCTGCTATTACTCTGTTCCCTGTACTATTACCTCTACTTCTGTAATGCAAACTTTACGGAAGTTAAGGCACTTTATTACTATATTACTATTTTTCTTTGTTCGTTCAGGATGGAGAGTTTATAGGCTCTCCACCTTCACTTATAGAAAGGGCTTATTTATTCCTTTCCAAGTAGGAAGTTTTTAAGGTTCTCTTCGCTTACATACTTAGAACCTCCTATTACCTGAGCCTTTAGTCTGCCCTGACTAACGTAACGCTGTACGCTCTGCGTCTGTACTCCCAACATCTCTCCGACTTCCTTAAGGCTATATAGCTTAATACCTAAAACTACTTTCATATCTTACCTCCTTTTTTAGTTTTCAAATACCTTTTTAGCGTCTCCCTTATACTTTAATGGTTGAGGCTTTATTTCTCCGTGCTTAGCCTCATAGCGTTCTATTACTATATCTAAGGCTGTATCTATAATCTCTTTCATCGTGAGCGTCTCTCTAAAACCTATCTCTCTTATCTTAGCTATCTTTTCCTCGCTTACTATAAGAGTGGTTCTACAATATCCGTCTGTCCTGTTGCCTCTCTCGTCTGTGTTCTTTCTTGGTCTGCCTCTCCCCTCCATTCTCTTTTTGTGGAGAGCTGCTCTTAGCTCCTCGTCCTCTATTGTGTCGATTAGCTTACCTGATTCACTTACGGCTGTAGGTTCTTCTCCTGTAGTTACAGGCTTAGCCTCATCTATAGGCTTTCTGTCTCCAAATAGAGCCTGTAGCCCTCCTCTAAGTTCGTCTTTCTTGCTCATATTATATTTTCTATATTATCGTATTACCATATTACTATATTACTATTTAACTCGCTCTATGATTTCAGCTACTAAGGCTCTGTAGTCCTTAGCTCCGTTACTCTGTGGAGCGTAGGCTAAAATGTCCTTAGAGTGGAGAGGTGCTTCTGCTACTGATACGTTCTTTCGTATCTTGGTGGTAAAGACTATCTCTCCATAAGTAGCCCTTAGCATTTCCTCAACCATTAAGGAGAGGTTACTCTTCTCCCATCTTGTTATAATGATACCTCCTAAGGCTATATCCTTGTTCAGTCTCTTCTGTACCATTCCCATAATATCCAAAAGCATAGTAAGCCCCTTAGATGGAAGAGCCTCAGCCGTGAGAGGGATATAGAGATACTGAGAAGCTGTTAGAGCGTTTATAGTTATCAGTCCTAAGCTCGGAGGACAGTCTAAGAGGATATAGTCATACTCAGGGAGTACAGGCTCTATCAGTTCCTTAATGATAAACTCCCTACTCATCCGTCCGCTAAGCTCTAACTCTATACCCGCCAATTCCAAAGATGAGGGTACTAAATAGAGGTTCTCTTTAGCCTTGACTACAGGGAGAGCCTCATCCCCTCTTAAAGCTCTGTAGATGGTGCTTTCCTGTTCCTCTCTCAGGAGGCTGCTTGTCAGGTTAGCCTGAGCGTCCAAATCTATCAGGAGTACCCTCTTCCCCATTTCTGAAAGGATAGCTCCTATAGCTGCTACTGAGGTCGTCTTTCCTACTCCTCCTTTATGGTTAGCTATTGCTATTACTTTTCCCATTGTGCTTTTATCTTTATTTCTACTTTACTTCTATAACAGGAGGACAGCCGATTTTTCGGCTCTCCTCTACTCTACTTCGTCTACTAATAGAGCTTAAATATTAGGCATCCCATCAGGAGGGCTAAAAGGTAGGTTCTCCTGTCTTGGTGGCTCAGCGTTATAGTTAGCCTTTACTCTGCCTGTGTTCCCATTGATGGAGAGTACAGCGTCCACTCCTGTAGTGTTCAAACGGCTCTTAGTAAGTTTTGCGTAGAGCTTGCCTTTAGTTCCTAACTCTAAACCTACTATTTCTCTGTTAGCCTTGTCTGTCTCTTTTCCCTCCTTATCGTTCTTACATCTTTCCTTATTGCTCCAAAGGAGTAGTATTTCTGAGGCTTTACGCTCTATCCATCCGCTATCTGAAATATCCTGATTAGCCATAGTTATAGGGCTGCTCGTCTCTCTTCTTAACTGAGCCGCTAAGACTATAGGGATGTCCGCTTCTTGTGCTATTAAGTCTATCTCTACCATAATTTCCTTAAGCTCGTCCGCTCTTGCCTTAGCTTTGTTATCCTCTAAGTAAAGCTCCTGAACATAGTCTATAAAGATAGCCTTTATACTTATCTCATTAACGGCATATCTCAGGAACTTGGAGAGGGTACTTAAGTAGTTATCCTCAGGCTTTACTACCTTTATCTTTCCGCTCTTGTAGAGGCTCTTAAAGCCCTCTACCTTTCTCTTAAACTCATTTAAAGCGTCTGCTTTTATGTACTGAGTAGAGCCGTTATAGAGGTACTCTGTTATGGTTTGTATATTGCCATACTTAGCCGTCTCCTGAGTTATCTCTATATCGGCATAAGCGTTTAGGAGCTGCTTTACTACGTTCTGTTTGTTCTCTTCATAAGTCAGGTACAGGACTACTCCCTCGTCTCCGTTTGTTGCTGTGTCAAGGGCTAAGCTCTGTAACATCTTACTCTTTCCGTGATTGGTAGGAGCTGCTACTATAGTGATAGCTCCTGAGGGGAGAGAAAACCTGTAAGCGTCTTTCCCTTTCCCTAACTCAAAGCCTGTCTTAATGGTTTTAGGCTTCTGCTTATATCCGTCAAAGATAGTCTCTATATCATCGTTCAGGAGAGAGTAGAACTTCTCTTTAGTTCCTACCTTGTTGAGGCTCTTTATAGTGTCCTCCATAAACAGGAGAGCCTCATCCGTACTCATTCCCTTAGCCTTGTTAAGAGCCTCTTCTAAGTTTTTGCTCTTGGTGGCTCTCGCTTCTGCTTCGTTGAGTTCGTCTACTCGTTCCTGTATATCTTTCTCTGTGATAATCTGCTCCCCATTGGAGTAGGAGAGAGCTTCGGAAAAATCGGATTTTATATAGCTCCTGTCCTCAGGATTATCCGTACTTCTGATAATGTCTATTACATCGTTTCTGAGGCTCTTAATCTCCTTATCGTTCAATCCGTCAGCCTCAGCCCTTTTCATTCTCAGGTAGTACAGGAACTTAGCCCCTGAGAGAGC
>JAXJTR010000095.1:0-18258 GCA_036309465.1 Acutalibacteraceae bacterium | reverse complement strand
CTGTTAATTTGATATACTTTCAACAATATTAGCATTGTAATTTTTTAATTTCAAAAATTTCATACCATAAATCGAGTAGGAGGCTACCCATTAATTGAGTAGCCGACCTCTCACACCACCATGCGTACCGTTCGGTACACGATGGTTCAATAACTTGAGTGCAGTACCTTGCATCTTTGGAGTATGTCATCATATCCCACGGATACAAGGTATTCGTTGGTTAATGACCTATGGCTGTAACATCTGAATTTATAAGGTTGTATCATTCTTTAACAGAACAGTAAAATCATTTCCTTTTAACACTCCAGCAAAGAGTAGGATTTTAATAAACTACAGATTTAGAAACACAAGGTCAGCGTTAGATTCTGTTAGAAACAACAATAAAACGCGTCATTCGTATTACATTCTATAAGAATCTAGTTGACATATACTTTTTTACGTGTTATTATTAACTTGTATCAAATAAGAAATGAGGTATAACTATGTTAGAACAAATGAGTTTTACAAACGGTTCTGTGCCAATAACAACAGTTTTAAACAGTATAAATACTGTAGCTTTCGGCGGATTAGATTTACAGCCGTCTTATCAACGTGGTTATGTATGGAAAGACGATTTTAAAGATAAACTTATTTATAGTATTATAAAAGCTTATCCTACTGGAAATATTAGTGTAAGAGTATTAAAAACACCTAATGCTAAAGGTGCAAAATCAGAAGTAGTTGATGGGCAGCAGAGACTGACCACTATTAGAGATTTTGTGACAAACCAATATATCATCAAAAGCGAATGGACTAAAAAAATTATTGAAGTAATCAAAAATTATTATGAAAGTGCCAATGTTAAGGATGATGCAGTTGAAAAGTTAGTGAAAAAACTATCTAATAAAGGTCATACTCGTTTGAGGTATACTGACTTGCCCGATATCATTCAAGGTAACATCAACTCTTACAATATTCCGATGACTTACATTGCGGATGCTACTGACCAACAGGTACGTGAATATTTTAGATTTTTACAAAATCAAGAAAGATTAAGAGCTGGTGAAATTATCAATTCTATGCCAGCCACTAATCTTGAAAACTTTATGGAGAATATTAAACATAAAAATTTATTTCTCGATAAAATTGGATTCACTGATAATAGGGCTGAATTTGAAAAAATTTTTTATAGTATCATCGGTTTGTTTGATTTAAAACTTTCATTTGGTACGACAGATAAAACAATTCAAGGATATGCGGCGACAGCTTCAATCCCTTCAGTTGGTTTGGAGCGTACTAATAGAATGGTAGAACAAATCAACGCAATATCATCTGTTGAACACAATATCGTGGAAAATACAAGAAAGCGATTTTTAAAATTTTTATTATTATTAGCAGGATTGGGATATGTTGATTTTAGTGTTTCGACAGATACTAAAATCAAGAAACTTAAAGGTATTGATGATAAACTTTCTGTATTTTTTTCTGCTAAAGCTAATGTGATTGAAGAAGAATATGTTGGCTTTTCACAAAGTGTAATTGATGAAATGAGATTTATCGCATTACTAACAAAAGGCGGACATTCATTATCGAGAGTAGAAAATCGTATGCAAATACTTGCTTACTACATAAATAATGATCATACAAATAATACACCTTCAAATATACGACTTATTGAACAATAAACAATATAACAACATAACCTCTCACAGTAAAAAATGTGGGAGGTTATTTTTTTGACGATTTCTAAAAAAGTTTCAGGCTCTATGTCAATAGTTGGAGTAATCCCAAAATAAGAAATCGAGTAGGAGGCTACCCATTAGTTGAGTAGCTGACCTCTCACACCATCGTGCGTACCGTTCGGTACACGGCGGTTCAATAACTTGAGTGCAGTACCTTGCATCTTTGGAGTATGTCATCATATCCCACGGATACAAGGTATTCGTTTGTTAATAACCACATTTCCTACTGCCAAACCTGTAGTGGAATTTCACCACCGAGTTACTACCCATTCTGGGCAAACACGCTAAAAAGGCATTACCGACTGCTAAAGTCAGTAATGCCTTTACTGTATTTAAGATAATCTATTCGCAAACCACTTGGACTCTTATGAATAAAGAGGTCTGATAGTCTGCTATCATTTTGCTATCAAATTGTGTTTTGAAATTCTTAAAACCCGCATAAATACTAGGCTTTTAGTGACTTCAAAATTATTCCCACTCAATTGTAGCTGGGGCTTTTGGGCTTAGGTCGTATAGGACTCTGCACACACCTGGAACTTCTGCAAGAATACGGTCGGTGATTTTCTTTAGAACTGCCCAATCAATTTCTGGTACAGTAGCTGACATTGCATCAACTGTGTTTACTGCACGGATAATTACAGGCCAGTCGAATACTCTCTTACCGTCACGAACACCTGTTGAACGGAAGTCAGGAACAACTGTAAAGAACTGCCATACCTGTGAGGTTAAACCTGCATTGTCGAACTCTTCACGCAAAATTGCGTCTGATTCTCTTAATGCTTCAAGTCTATCTCTTGTAATTGCACCTGTGCAACGAACTCCTAAACCAGGACCAGGGAATGGCTGGCGGTGAACCATAGAATCAGGTAAGCCAAGTGCTGTACCTACTACTCTAACTTCATCTTTATACAATAGTTTAACAGGTTCTACTAATTCAAACTTAAGGTCTTCTGGAAGTCCACCTACATTATGATGTGCCTTAACACCGTCACTCTCGATAATATCAGGATATATAGTGCCCTGTGCAAGAAAATCTACGTCGTCAACCTTACGAGCTTCTTCCTCAAACACACGGATAAACTCACCGCCGATTATCTTACGCTTAGTTTCAGGATCATCAACATCAACTAGCTTGTCAAGAAAACGGTCAGTTGCATCTACATATACAAGGTTTGCATCAAGCTGATTACGGAATACTTCAACAACTTCTTCACTCTCGCCTTTTCTCATAAGACCATGATTTACATGTACACATACAAGTTGTTTACCGATAGCCTTTATTAGCAAAGCTGCAACTACAGAACTATCTACACCGCCACTTAATGCAAGAAGAACCTTTTTATCTCCTACCTGCTCTCTTACAGCGGTAATTTGCTCGTTAATAAACTTCTCAGCTAGCTCCTGAGTTGTTATGCGAGCCATATCTTCCGGTCTCTTGTTTAAATCCATAATCTCTCCTCCAATTCAAATTTGTCTTACTCAAATTAACTATAAAATTAATTAATAGATATAGTATAAATTATTTTAGTTGTCATTTCAAGTACTTAGAAAAATTTATAATAATAATAAACCAAAAATAAACAAAATACTAATGATTAAAATAAAGTTAGTGCTCAATAAAAAGTATTACTCTATGGTTGCCCTTTTAGGATAAACTTTTCTATAAATAATATACAACACCAAAGATACTATTGCAAAAAAGATTGAACCGTACATTAATACATTTACAGTATTATACCCAAATTCTACAAAAATATTATACATTGCTCTTGAGTCGATATTAAGCTGTTCAAATTTTTTCGTTCCATAGGCTAAAATTACCGGCAATATGGTAACAAGAAAAACAGATGTTGTGGAATAACAAATAAACTTAATTGGTCTATGCTTCCACTTAGTTGAAAACATTAATATAACTATAACAAGCACGCTTAAAACAGCCAACACTGCAATAACAATTGGTAAGATATTTTTTATTCGTATAAAGTTACCTGCTATATATGAGAAAAATGGTAATTCTAAAGCCGCCTTATACCTTTTAGCAGCATTAATTACAAGATATTTTCTACTTTCAGCATTTACAGACTGTGGTGGGATATTTTTCTCTTTAATATATTGGTCAAGTGCTTCGTTAGAATGCTCTTTAAAATTATCAGTTATCACAACGCTACTTGTACCTGAGTAAAATCCTTGTAAATAATTAAACATATCATGTTCAATCATATCAACATCTAATAAATTTTCAAAAAAGGATTCATCTAATCCACTGGCATAGCCTAAGTCTGTAAGCGATACTTTAATCTCTGAACATACACTGCTATAAAATCTTGTTGAATTCATAGTATTGATCATATGTTCTTTGCTAAATACCGTACTGCTTAAAACCACTGAAACTGAACATAACAATAACAATAATGACAATATAAAGGATACAATAGTATAAATTATATTGGTAATCCTAGAAGATAAGTGTATTTTTTTATTTTCTTTTTTAGCCATAACTTACTCCTCCTTTACTGTTTTGTCAATTATAGGTCCAGAAACAAATTCTGCATAAACAAAACAACGCTGTGGTGTTAAGCCTAACTCATCGAAAGGATAGCAAGTATACATTATTAAATTTTCTTTGGTAGCGGCTAAATCATAGGCAGAGCCATCTTTAGATTTTTTGATTTGAATATCGTTAATTTTATATTCATAGTTTCCATAACTTGTTTTAATTTTTACAATTTGTCCTATTTTTGCATTTTTCAACCCATTAAAATAGGTATTGTTATGACCAGCAACCAAAATAGTTCCACCATATCCGGGTACAAAGCTCCCGTAATATAAGCCTACACCGTTACGCAAAGCTATATTGCCATCTCCCATAAACAGCTTTGCATCTATTGAACAATCTTCAATTATCAACTGTCCAAATTGTTCACCATATTTAGGGTATTGAATATTTTTTATACTTACGTACTCATTTGTATCAATTGTTGTTTCTTCTACAGGCACAAAAATATTGTTATACTCTGTAGAATAACTTTTTTCACCTTCTGAAAAAAACAAATCTAATGAACCAACGATTGTTGATACATTTTGCCACAGAGTAAAATACAATAATAAATAAGTCCCTATAAAAAATATAACGGGAAGAATTATAAAACTCTTCCCACTAATTTTTTTACGCTTTATTCTGTGTCTGTATTCACTATGTAAATCAGACATTAAAATCAAGCTCTTTCCTTTTTAGTTTTTACTAGATAAGCAGCTACACCAGCTGTACCTAGAACTGCAAGACCAGCTACACCAGCAACTGCACCTGTGTTTACGTTTGAACCTGTGTCCTTAATGATGTTGTTATCCTTAATAGCGTCTTTGCCATCTGAAGAACCATTATTTGAAGAACCACCGTTGTTTGAGCTACCGCCGTTGTTATCTGATGAACCACCAACTGTTGTTAGGATTGGCTCAGCCTTGAAAGCAACGTTACCGTTAGAGTCTGTGATTGTAAGGTCTCTTGTTGACTTATTATAAGTCATTGTCATATCAAGTACACTTACAGCCTCTTTACCGATTTCTAAAAGCTCTTTCTTCTGTTCAAAAGTCATATCAGGAATATTCTTAGCTTTTGAACCCTCAAGGTGCTTTACACCCTTGTCTAGAATGCTGATAATCTCCTTAGACTCTGCATCTGTCATATCGATTGTGTTAAAATAGTTCTTAGCCTGGTTAACATACTCTGCAGGAATTACCATTTTAACGCCATTCATAGTACCTGACTCGTTTAGCTTGTCTAAAACAGCCTGCTCAGCATTGTTGATACCTGCTGAAAAAGCAGATACTGAAGACATTGCTACGATAATTGCAGCAGCCAAAATTGCTGATAATTTTTTCATATTAATCTCCGCCTTTCATAAATACTACCGATGTAATAAAATGACATAACATTCCATTACACCTAATAAAGTGATTATATCACATAATTTCACTTTTGTAAAGTACTATTATTTCTTTTTTATGGTAAATGTAAAATTAATTAACAATTATTCTTATGATTTTTCATAAACAACTACAGGCGTACCGATTTTTACACGTTCATACATTTCTTTAACCTTTGAATATGGTGTATTTATGCACCCGTGAGAACCATTGTATGTATATGTGTTACCCCCATACTCGTAGTCCCATCTCCATACAGAGTCATGTATTCCTATTCCGTCATAGGTTACAGCCATCCAATAATCTACCATAGTGTCCCAATCTTCGCCAACCAGTCTTGCAGGAGACTCTTTGTAATAAACCTCATAAAGACCTGTAGTTGTATCGTGGGAATATTTCATACCTGTAACTACATCAGTGGAGATAACAAGTTTACCTTTTTCAAAATACCACATATGTTGCATATCTAAATCTATTTCTATATAAGTATTATCAACTGTATATGTATCAACCTTATTTTCCTTTACACACTTTATTTTTTCAGTAGTAAAGTTGCTTAATACCTTAGTTTTGTCGTAGTTTGTGTAATAGGCGCAAACACGCAAATAATAATCCTTATTAGTAGTAATTTGTTTTGTAAGGTATATAGTGTCTTCTGTAGTACCTTGGAATTTGTAATGACCATTTTTGCTTTCAGACATATAAATTGCATAGCCTTCGGCACCATCTACGGGATACCATTTTGCCATTACTCTGCTATCTCGGCTAAAGCCAGTAACCTCTGGTGTGTTGGTAACAGTTCCTGTAGATATAACAGTAGACTTACCATAATAATATTTTTCATCTGCGTAAAAATATGGTACAACTTTGTAATTGTATCCTTGAAGATAATTAAGGTCTTTGTCTGTATATTTTGTTATTTTATTATTTTTAATAACAGCATATTTTACATACTTACCAACATCAGAGGAATATATCCACCCCATAGTATCATCATAAACCCACTGACCCTCATAATCGTTTTCATTATGAGTCATTCTGTAAACTACATAGCCGGTAGCATTTTGGGATTTATCCCAATTGATAGTTATGCTGTCTTGAGTTTTTTTAGATACTGTTAGTGATTTAACTGGTGCAGGATTTGTGGCTGTTTTTATAATATCACTTTCCAAACTATATGACCTTTCGTTACTCACTTCTTTATAGGCATATATCTTGTAATAATATTTTCGTGATGGAGTTAAATTAGTATCTACATACTTTTCTCCAGCTTTTAAATCACATATTTTTTTATATTCTCCGTTAGTAGAGTAATCCATTCTAAAAACTGTATATCCTGTTGCACCTAATACATTATCCCAACTAATTGATGTTGTAGTATCAGTTGATTTACCAACCTTAACGTTATCAACCTTAGTAGGGCTGGAGGCAGTATTTACATATTCACTTTTACTATAAGAAATATTATTTGCTGTATTAGTGTATGACTGAATTTTATACACATACGATTTACCTGCCTCTACAGTGGCATCTATAAATGAGGTTATTTCATCGTTGGCTATTCTTATTACTTCTCTGTAAGTGTCCTTTTTAGGTGAATCAGCTCTATAAACAACATAACCGTCAGCATTTATACCTCTGTCCCACTTTAAGGTTATGCTTTTTTCAGTATGATTTATTGCATCAAAAATATCAACACAACCAACCTTAGTATCAGCAGAAACAACTGTACTAAACACAGAAAATACAGCTAATACAGAACTAAATAAAACTATTTTTCTGGCACACATTTTATGTTTTTTATTTGTATCTTTTAAGTTTAGATACGTACCAATAGCTTTATTAAAACTATTTTTCAAATTTATTCTATTTATTTTCATTTTCATTTCCTAAATTAATTACATTTCTTTCATTTATTTCCAACAAAATAATCTACATTATTTTGTACAATATTCTAGCACAAACATAATTACTTTTCAATATCAAACTTACTGAAAATAATAAAAAAATTAACAGACAACAGCATATTTGCCATTATCTGTTAATAGTATGTTAATTTATTCAAATGTAAATCTTACTCTTACATTTGGTCTTGGTTTATCAATAGTATCCTGATTATTAGCTTCAATAGACTCATCTTGTTCTGTGGATTTATCACTTTAAGAGGAGTCCTTTTCAGCATCTTCGCCACCCAATGCAGAAAATAACTGGGCCATATTTTGATATCTACCCTCTTGCTGTAAGCTTAATCCTTTCATAATTGCATATTCAATATGTGGTGCAATACTCATACCTAATGCGTAAGGTGATTTTATATCATCTTTAATATGTCTTTCTAAAGTATCAGGCGGTGCTATACCGGTTATTCCCTTGTATAATGTAGCACAAACAGAGAATACATCTGTTGCATCAACTAAATTAGGACGACGGGCATAGGTTTCTATTGCGATATATCCTGAAGGATTCTCGATAAGCAAGGAATTGTCAGATACAACTAAAGAATGAATCGCTAAACCAAAATCAAATAGCTTTGCACTACCGTTTTCTAACAGCATAATGCTATCAGGAGATATATTACAGTGGAATATACCTGCATTATTAATAATACCCAGTGACTTAATTATTGGTAATATTTGTTCGACAAGCTTATGTTCATCAATTATGCCATTTTCTTCAACATATCTTTCTATAGTGGTTCCTAAAACATAATCTCTAACATAATATGCTGTGTTGTGCTCAGCAAAAATATCAAGTATATCAATTAAGGATTCTAAACCGTTTAATTTTTGCAAAGCATTGGCTTCTTGTATAAAGGTATCTCTGCTTAGCTCGTAATTATAGCTTCCTGTACATTCAGCGTTAATAACGTCTAAAGACTTGTGAGAATTTCTTTTTACAAGCTTGTTTGGGAAATATTCTTTAATTACTATAGTTTGGTCTAATAAAACATCTTTACCTATGTATGTAATTTCAAAATCATTTTCTCCTAAAAAGCAACCTACATAATATCTATTATTAAGAATAGTACCAATAGGTAAATGATGTGCAGGTGCTTTCTTATTCTGTTTTGCTCCACAGTGATTACAGGTGTTGCTGTCATTCTGCATAAACTCCATACACTTAATACAGTAATTCATTCATATTCCCCTCCTAAAACTTAAAAGTTTGTTCGTATATAATTATAGCATATACAATAAACAACATCAACTTATATAATTTTATCTCCATAATTTGTCATCTTTTTACAACAAATTATTGACATTACATTTATCAATATGATAGAATTTACAAGGATTTGGAGGATATTTCAAATAAAAAAATAGATGTTAGAATTATAAGGAGAATTAAAGTGAATAGTGTTAACTCGTGTGTAGAAATTGCGGATAACACCATAAAATCAGGTTACAATAAGGGTACTATGCCTTTAGTAAAGATGATATTACTTGGTATTATGGCTGGTGCATTTATAGCCTTAGGTGGCGTGGCAAGTAATGTGGCTGTACATAACATAGCAGATGTTGGACTAGCAAGAACACTTGCAGGTGCTATATTTCCTGTTGGACTTATGCTTGTTGTATTTACTGGAAGTGAGCTTTTTACAGGCAACTGTTTAATGATGATGTCTGTACTTGATAAAAAAATTAAAGTAATTCAAATGATAAGAAATTTAGTTATTGTTTATTTTTCAAACCTTGTAGGTGCATTGATAATGGACTTTCTTGTTTTCTTTTCAGGACAATTAGACTATACAGGTGGCGGACTTGGTGCTTATACAATAAAGGTTGCAATAGCAAAAACGACAATAGAGCCTATGGAGGCTTTAACCAGTGGTATATTATGTAATATATTAGTATGTTTAGCTATTATTATGGCTGGTGCTGCTAAAGATGTAACAGGCAAAATATTGGCTATATTCTTTCCTATATGGGCTTTTGTAATAGGTGGCTTTGAACACTGTGTTGCAAATATGTTTTATATTCCAGCCGGAATGTTAGCTGCTACAAGCCCTAATTATGTTGATATGGCAACATCACTTTATAACATATCAAGTGAACAGTGTATAAAGCTAACGCAATTTAACGGAATAGAGTCATTCTTATTTGTTACTATTGGTAATATAATCGGTGGTATGGTATGTGTTGCACTGATTTATTACTGTGCACATAAAAAGGATTGGAAATAATATAACTATTCATATAAAAAGTAATCCCCAAAAACCTTGCTTATAGGTTTTTGGGGAATTTTTTGTAATATCTAAATGGAAATCTTGTTAAATAACCTCTACAACCAGTTCATCATCTTTAGCTGTAAGGGCTACACACTGTAGCATACCTTCGCCATGTGAGATAATCTCTGATGCAATTTTGTCTTCAACATTGTGACGAATATAGTTGCGAATATCTCTTGCTCCGCTTCTGCCACCTGATGACTTTTTAGCTATAAGTTCTGTAGCTTGTTCATCATAAGTAAACTTAATACCCTTTTCGGATAGTGATTCAATATATTCATCAAGAACTAGAGAAGCTATACCCTTAAAGTCGTTAGTGTCAAGATTTCTAAACACAATAATATCATCTACTCTTGCTAAAAACTCAGGTCTTAAAAACTCTCTAAGAGCTTTCATTACACGGTCTTTTCCAGCTGCCTCTTGTGTTTTGCCAAAGCCTAAAGCTGTTTCGGTTTTATTACTGCCGGCATTAGATGTCATAACAATTACGGTATTTTCAAAGTTTACAACTCTACCGTGGGCATCTGTAACTTTACCTTCATCAAGAATTTGAAGTAAAATATTTAAAACATCTGGATGTGCTTTTTCAATTTCATCAAATAAAAGTACAGAATATGGCTTTCTTCTTA
Organism: Acutalibacteraceae bacterium; assembly: GCA_036309465.1. Classification (GTDB taxonomy): domain Bacteria; phylum Bacillota; class Clostridia; order Oscillospirales; family Acutalibacteraceae; genus CAG-964. The sequence continues at coordinate 7,756 of JAXJTR010000095.1, read as the reverse complement.
CCTTTTCAGTAACCTGACCAGCTTCATCGTAACCAACATATCCTGGTGGTGAACCGATAATTTTAGACACTGCGTGTTTCTCCATATACTCTGACATATCTAGTCTTATAAGAGTTTCAGGAGTATCGAACAATTCTTCTGCTAATACCTTAACAAGCTCTGTTTTACCCACACCTGTAGGACCAACAAATATAAATGATGCTGGTCTGCGTCTAGGGCTTATTTGAACTCTGCTACGACGTACAGCCTTAGCGATAGCTGCAACAGCCTCGTCTTGACCTATAATATGCTTTTTCATAGCTATTTCAAGGTCAGAAAGCTTTGCAAGCTCGTTTTCTTCTACTCTTTGTGCAGGTATTCCTGTCCAAAGCTCTATAACGTGTGCAAGGTCTACATCCTGCACCTCAACACCTAATGCTAGTGGCTCTATCTCTTTAATTTTGGCATCTAGCTGGGCTTTTTCTGCTCTTAGCTTAGCAACAGCCTCGTAGTCAATAACCTCTTGATTTTCGGTTAGCTCCTCTTCCCTTACATTCAGATAACGCATTTCATCAGTTAGCTTATCATATTCTTCCATTTCCTTGCAAGCAAGTGCAGCACACGCACAAGCTTCATCAAGTAAATCTATAGCCTTATCAGGTAAGAATCTATCTGTAATATATCTTTCTGATAAAACAACAGCACGTCTGATAATAGTATCAGATACAGAAACCCTGTGATGCTTTTCGTAATAACCTTTAACACCGATTAAAACATCAATCGCATCTTTAATTGATGGTTCATTAATAGTTACAGGTTGGAAACGACGCTCAAGTGCTGAATCCTTTTCAATATATTTTCTATATTCATTAAAAGTTGTTGCACCTATTACTTGAATTTCACCACGAGATAATGCAGGCTTTAGAATATTTGCAGCATTCATTGTGCCCTCTGCATCACCTGTACCAACAAGGTTATGTACCTCATCTATAAATAATATAATATTGCCTGCTTCTTTTACCTCTGCTGTTAAACCTTTGATACGACTTTCAAACTGACCTCTAAATTGAGTACCTGCAATTAATGCTGTAAGGTCTAGTAATTGAATCTCTTTATCCTTTAAACGCTGAGGAACATCACCACTTGCAATACGCAAAGCAAGACCCTCTGCAATAGCAGTTTTACCAACACCAGGCTCACCAATTAAGCAAGGGTTGTTTTTACTACGTCTTGACAGAATTTGAATAACTCGTGCTATTTCTTTATCTCTGCCAATTACTCGGTCTACCTTACCTGCTTTTGCTTTTTCAGTTAGATTGGTACAATAAGCATCTATATGCTTACGTTTTGATTCTCTTTCTCTTTTATTCTTTCTTTTTGACTGGGTATTAGAATCATTCTTATCATCTGATTTTTTACCGCCACCAAAAATATTAAAAGGAAATGTAGGTGCTCCACCATGAGTGAATTTGTCAGGGTCATCACCGTCTGGCATCATTGCACCTGATTGTTCCATTAGGCTTTCTATATCTACATCACCTAAAAGCTCTTGCAAATTAGGCATTTCACCGTTATTGCCTAAAATAGCGTCCATAGACTCCTGCATACTTTCAATTTGGTCTTCAGTAACACCCATATTCTGCATTAAATCTTTAACAGGCTTTATACCAAGCTCGTTTGCACAGGTTAAACAATAACCACGAGGTTGGTTATTACCAGTGTTATCTGAAATAAACACAATGGCAGGCCTTTTATTACATTTACAACAAAGCATAATACTACTCCTTAATCTGTAATTATATCTTTACAATTCTTTTTATTGTTACTTTTATTTTCATTCCATATTTTTAAAAATATCATTGCATATTTAACTAAAGCAAACATCATAGCAACCATTGTTATCATTAGTAAAATTCCTGTAAGTAAAGGTAAATTACAACCTAATACACCTTTTGTGAAAACAACAGTTACAACTGATATATAAAAAATCATTGTTGCCAGCTTACCATACCATTTAGCAGCTGGTGGCTTTACACCTTTACAAAGTAATAATAATCCACCAACCAACATACTAAAATCCTTAACCACAAGTGCGATTACCAACGGAAAAATTGCAGGTATATATATACCTAAACAAATAACCACAGCAACAAGAGTTAGCTTATCAGCTATTGGATCTAAGAGTTTACCAAGTTCTGAGATTTGATTTAATTTTCTAGCAATTAACCCATCAAAGCAATCACTTAATCCTGAAACTACAATAAAGCTAAATGCTTCGATATACTTCTCATTAAGAAAAAAGTACACAAATGGTATAATAAAAAAAATTCTTGCAAATGAGATAATATTAGGTATTGTTATTATCTTCTGTGAGCAATCATTCTCTTTTAAAGCAACTGTACTTTCCTCCTCGATTTTAGACATACTAAACTTACTCTCCCTCTATTACAAAATCTTAATTATTACCTATGTAAATATTTTCTGAATCATAGAATTTTTCAAGATAACTTGTAGTGTCTTCACCGTTTACAACGGAGAAGCACAAGGAACCATCTATAATATCCTTTTGTAAAACACCATCTTGATCAAAAAATGAACCAAAGCAAGATATTACAACTGTAATACAAAAAACAATTACCACACCATACACAGCACCAAGCACACCACCAACAATTTTGTTAGCTGTACCAATTACAGGTATATTATTAAGAAAGTCTGCACAATGGAATAGTATTCCCAATAACACCTTTAATATAGCAAATAATATAATACTAATTATTATGGATATCATCGCAATAAAAAGTGGTGAAATAATTTGTTCTACTGAAATAGCAATATCTGTAGCAATTTCTTGAGATGAGTTTGGGGAAATATTACCTATATTTCTTATAATATCATCACCTATTAAATTTGATATAAAATTAGGTAATGATGAAACAACACTTTCACCAACATTATTTGCTCCGTTTTTTATAACATCTGCAACGGATTTAGCTATTTCTTCCATAACAGATTGTTTAAAAAACACATCGTAAATTGCTGTAGCAAGTGCCTTACCTAATACACCTGAAATGAATAAAGAAACTATGCCCCCTGCAAAAGAAAGCACTGTTTTTATAGCACCTCTTACACAACCAACCACAATAAAAACAATTACTGTTGCCAGCATAATTAAATCAAACAAATTAAACATACATAACCTCTCGATTTCACATACCGAATATACTAACATATACCATTGAAAAATAATATACCACATTAAAAATAAAAAAACAATTATGAAATTGTTAACAAATGCGTCCATTTAAAGTAATTAAATAACAATGCTGATACATAAAATAATTTCTTATTAAATAGTTTAGCCCTATTTATTTGGTATGCACCAATATATTATTACTTATTACATTGCTACTTTTCTTATCTCTGTAGTACCTACAATATAAATTGTATTTGGGTCTGCATATTTTATACATTTTGCATCTATACCTGCATCATAGCTTTTTAAAGCTGTTTGGGTTGCAGTATCGAAAATAGTTATTGTATTATTGCTTAGTATTGCAACTTTTTTTCCTAAAATGTCCATAGATGTAGTTGCTAAATCTGTTTTTGTTACTGTTGAAATACCATTTTGAGTAATATGCCATATTTCACAGCTTTTACCATCTGTAAATGGTGACAATGATAGGAATACTCCGTTATTTTGAACCTTTATACCTACTAGATTATAGCCATTATAGGTAAAATCATATTTACTTTTATAATCAGAAGTAATAATCATAGCTGATTTATTACCAATAGCAGAAATATTACCATTATCTAAAAAGTTAACACTGTAGATGGTAGAGTCTTTAAAATCTATTTTTTCTATTGGCTCTTCCTTAGTAAGGTCAAGAATATATATTCTTGAAACAATACTACCTTGAGAAGCGTCTAAACCACATACAACAGCGTGCTTTACATTTTTATCAAGAGAAATATCAGTTGCGTAGCACTGTGAAAAATAATATGCGTATTTTTGTGTATGGTCGCTGTTATATACTGTTAGTTTAGCTGTATAGCCAGATTTTTTTGAAAGAATAGCGTAACAACCGTTATCTAAAATTTCTGCATCAAAAATATCGTCGTCAGCTTCGCCCTCGTAAACAGTACCGGAGCTAGACTCTATTCTGTAGCCACTGCCCTCTCTGTCGTAAATAAGTGCGTATTTGTTGCAAGATGTCATTGTTGGAGAAGCAAATTTTACACGCTTATCTGAAACAAGTCCACCATTATTATTTAATATTTGAAACTGAGTATCACTAACATAGGCAAAATTACCTGACAAAACAGCTGTGTCGCCCTCTTCTACTGATTTGCCTGCTATTTCTACAGGATAACCATTTCCTTTGGCCTGTGCTGATGAAATACTATCTTGAATATTACTTGGTGAAATAAATTTCCACACTGAGTATATACCTACAATTGCAATAAGCACTGCCAAAATTACTACTACATTTTTCACCTTATTATTAGGAAATAAGGGCTTTTTTTCTTTTTGGTTTTCTCGTTCATACTCTTCTATTGGTTTGTCCTCATAGCTAAGCATTTCACGCTTTTTTCTTTTATTCCAGTTAAAATTAAGTTTCATTTTAGTTCACCTTAAACAAACATATTACATACATAAATAAAGAAACATTATAAGTAAAGCCATATTGGTTAATATTTAACTTTATTCAAATAAAGTCCGCAAGCTGGTGCTGTTGGACCTGCTTTTGCTCTGTCTTTAGCATTTATAATTTCAGGAATTGAGTCCTCGGCAAATTTACCCTCTGCAATTCTTATTAAAGTACCAACCATTATGCGTACCATATTATATAAAAATCCATCTGCCTCTACAGTCATAAGAACCAAATCGCCCTGTCGTTCAACTTTAAAATTCATAACATTACGGTGCATATCTTCCATTTTGCGATTATCCACAGTGCAAAATGAGGTATAGTCGTGATTGCCTATATATGCTTTACAAGCCTTGTTAAGCTTGTCTACATCTATATACCATTTATAATGATATGCTAAGCCATCTAAAAATGGATTACGCACAGGGCTGTTCCAAATTTTATAAACATACTCCTTACTTTTACAGCTATATCTTGCGTGGAAATCTAATGGCTTTTCTTCAACATCAATAACAGCTATATCTAAAGGCAAAAAGCGATTTAATGCAGTAAGCAGACGGTGGCAAGGTATATTGTGGCTCATTTTTAAGCTTATACAATACATATTTGCGTGAACACCGCTATCTGTACGAGAACAGCCTTTTATTTCATAAGGTGTTTTTTGAATTATATTTTCCAAAGCATTTTGGAAAATCTCTTGCACAGCTAAAGCGTTATTTTGAATTTGCCAACCGTGATAATTACTTCCGTTATATGAAATTGTAATTAAAAAATTTCTCATCTGATTACATTGAACATCACATTGCATAATATTACTCCTGTAAGCACTAAAGCGGATACGCACACTGCTAAAATATCTCTTTTTGTAATGTGCAGTACCTTCATTCTTGTTCTGCCACCGCCACCACGGTAGCAACGACATTCCATAGCTACTGCCAATTCGTATGCTCTGCTAAAAGCTGACACAAACAATGGAATTAGTACAGGTATCATTGCTTTTATACGCTGTATTATATTACCGTTTTCCATATCAGCACCTCTTGCTTTTTGTGCTTTCATTATCTTATCTGTTTCTTCAAGCAAGGTTGGTACAAAACGCAGTGCTATTGTCATCATCATAGCAATTTCGTGTACTTTAATATGAAATACCTTTAATGGCTTCATAAGTCTTTCAAGTGCATCTGTTAAATCTGTTGGAGATGTTGTATAGGTTAATATACAGCTTACCAATATTAACAAAATTATTCTAATAGATATAAATACAGCATTACTGATGCCATCTCTTGTAATTGTCAAAAACCCTAATTGCCAAATCGGTTCGCCCTTACCATAAAATAAATTTAGTACAGATGTAAAAAGTAATATAAAAATTATTGACTTTAACCCCTTAAAATACAACTTTACAGGGATTTTGGTAAGTAGCACAGCACCGAATATTACAAACACCATAAAACCCAAAGCCACAAAATTGTTTGAAACAAAAAGAAATACAATATAGGCTATTATTAATAAGATTTTTACTCTTGGGTCGATGCGATGAATAATTGAATTACCAGGGAAAAATTGTCCTAATGTTATATCCTGTATCAAGAACACTCCCCCTTTTTAAGTAGTGGCAGTAAAGAATTTACTGCCTGCTCTATTGTAAGAACACCCTTTGGCACATTATAGCCTTTGTCATAAAGTGTGTTCATTATTTGCGTAATTTGAGGGATTTTTAATCCCATTTTATTTAATCGTTCACCCTGTGCAAAAACTGCATTAGGTGTGTCGAACATTTCAAGATTACCATTGTGCATTACCAATACTCTGTCTGAAATTCTTGCAATATCCTCCATACTATGAGATACAAGTAATATTGTATTGCCTTTGCGTTTATGGTAACTGTTGATTTGGGCCAAAAGCTGTTCTCTGCCCATTGGGTCAAGACCTGCTGTTGGTTCGTCTAAAATAAGAATTTCAGGCTCCATTGCTATTACACCTGCAATAGCTGCCCTTCTTTTTTCGCCACCTGATAAATCAAAAGGCGATTTATCAAGCAGAGTCTTAGAAAGACCTGCAAACTCTGCCGACGATTTTATTCTAAGATTTATTTCTTCCTGACTTAACCCCATATTAGTTGGACCAAAAGCAATATCCTTTGCAACTGTTTCTTCAAAAAGCTGATACTCAGGATATTGAAATACCATACCAACCTTAAATCTTACTTCTCTAATCTTTTTGGGGTGTTTCCAAATATCGTTACCCTCTAAAATTACACTACCACTGTCAGGTTTAATAAGTCCGTTTAGCATTTGCACCAATGTAGACTTTCCTGAGCCTGTATGGCCTATAACACCTATTACTTCACCTTTGTTTACAGTAAAAGAAACCTTATTAACTGCGGTTTTTTCAAAAGGAGTACCAACACCATATTTATATGTTAAATTTTCAACCTGTAATATGCTCATAAAAACAAGTCCTTTTAAAATAATTTATTGCGAAATGATATTTTCCAGCACAGCTACACAATCTTTTGGAGTTAGGGGTAAAGAATTAACATCTACTCCACTTTTTTGTAATAAATACATAAGCTCTACCGATTGAGGAACATCAAGAGAATGGCTTTTTAAAAGCTGTACCTGACTAAATACCTGTTGTGGTGTGCCCTGTGTTAACACACTGCCTTTATCCATTACTATAACTCTGTCTGCCTGTACAGCTTCGTCCATATAGTGAGTTATTAGAACTATGGTAATATTATGCTCCTTATTTAATCGCTTTATAGTATCCATAACCTCTTGCCTACCCTTAGGGTCTAGCATAGCGGTTGGTTCATCTAGAACAATACATTTAGGTTCCATAGCGATTATACCTGCAATTGCAACCCTTTGTTTTTGACCACCTGAAAGCTTATGAGGTGCGTGCTTGCGATATTCATACATATCTACAGCCTTTAAGGCATCATCAACACGCTTTCTTATTTCTTTAGGAGGTATTCCCAAATTTTCGGGGCCAAAAGCTACATCTTCTTCTACTATTGTTGCTTCAAGCTGATTGTCTGGATTTTGCAATACCAAACCCACTCGACTGCGGATATCGTAAATATCGTCATCACTTTCTGCTTTTATTCCGTCTATGGT
>JAXJTR010000094.1:0-5248 GCA_036309465.1 Acutalibacteraceae bacterium | reverse complement strand
AACTTAAAATCCCTCGGTAGAAATACCGTACCGGTTCAAGTCCGGTCACCAGCACCAAAATAGTGTTCATAACGCATTGCGTTATGAACACTATTTTTTTGCCTCATTTTTACGGGGCATTTTTTATGTATGTAGTATTTTTTATTTTATTGACGGAGGTGTCTTATACTCATTCATTTCTAAAATATAGACAAATTAATATAATATGTCAAAATAAGCATGGTGATGAAAAATGCGAATAATATATACAATAAGCAAAGAAGAAGCAGAAGAAATATCAAGAGTAAGAAAGAATATTAAAGATAAACAAACGGATAAACAATTATACGCAGTAGAGCTACAAGGCAGAGGAAAAAACAATAAAGAGATAGCAGAAAAGCTTGATACATCAACAAAGGTAGTAAGTCATTGGGTAAGTGCATATAAAAATGGAGGAATAGAAGCATTGTTGAGCAAAAGAAAATGTAGCAATCGCTGGAATATCAGTTTTGAAGAAAAAGAGAAACTGTTGTCAAAATTTTAAGAAAAAGCAAACAAAGGACAAATAGTAGAAGTTAGTGAAATAAGAAAAGCGTACGAAGAAGTAGCAGGACACAAAGTAGCACCAACACAAATATAGGCTGTACTTCACAGACATAATACGCCAGAAATGAACCCTATTGAGCAAATTTGGAGATCGTGGATTTAAAAATGAAGTTTTTCCAACACTTTCTAAAGTTATGGATAGATTGTGTAAAACAATTTGCAAACTTACTCATAAAACTATTATGAGTATTACTGGTAGAGATTGGATTTTATCTATCGTTTAGAAATGAATTAGTATCATAACTTATTTTGACATACAAAAATCCCCTTAAAGCAGACACTTGAAACAAATGTTTTCAAGACTACTTTAAGGGGATTATATTATACTAATCTTCATTTAACTATCGGATAAAATCCAGTGGTTAATAGTTACGTAATTAACATTGAAGATTGTATGAGATGTGCTATGCGTAGCACAACATAGCCTGTGTAACAGGTGTGCTCTACTAAAAACTAAAAAGTTTTTAGTAGAGCTTAGTTTTTTATGTGCAGTGATTACTTTATATTGTTTATAATCACTTTTAATTAAGCTTAATTTTCATCAGCTAAACATTATTACTTCTAAAGCACCTGTTTCCTTATTAAACTCAAATCTGTAGGTACCACCTGTTGCCTTTAGGGTTACTGGGGTAGTGTATTTACTTGATAGAGTTTTTCCTGCTACATTGTTAATAACAAAACCTGCTGTATAAACTGTACCATAGCTATACACCTTAAAGGTATATGTACCGGCGTTTAGTTTAATTGTACCTACGGCTGTTGTAAGAGTAGTGCCATTTTCAGCTTTGTCATTTAAAACCAGGTTAATATCGCCTGAGATACGTACATTATTTTCATCTTCATCTTCATCTTCATCTGCATCTGCATTTGGAGTATGAGAGATATCAAGCTTGTTTGTTGATGTATTCAAAATAAATGTGTATGTACCGCCTGTTGCTTTTAATGTAACCTGTGATGTGTACTTGCTGTTAAATGACAATGAACCTACTGTACTGTCGGTTACTATTTTATTATAACCAAACTCTACACCGCTAATAGACAACTTAAATTTATATTCGCCTGCATCTAGGTAAGTTGTGCCCATTGCAATGTTTCTACCCTCTACAGGGGTTAAAACAGTATCAAGGTCACCTATTAGGTAAGCATTAGGTAATTTGCCAACTTGCTTAATAATAAGCTTATTTACTGCCTTGTCAAATATAAAGCTATAGATACCACCTGTTGCATTAAATGTAATGTAAGACTGGTATGTTTTATTTACTGACAAACCGCTACAGCTATCTGTAATATTCTTGTTATAACCTAGCTGAGTACCATTGTTATTTACCTTAATTTTGTAAGTGCCGGCTTGTAACTTTACTTCGCCCGTAACTCTATCTGATGATACATTAGCAAGCTCTAGGTTAATATCACCCATTATATAAATACCTGTTTTCTTAATTGTTAGCTTATTTGTAGCTGTATCAAGAATAAATGTGTACTTACCGCCTGTTGCATTTAGTGTTACGTATGACGCAAATTCAGGTTTAAATATAATACCGTTACAAATGTCGTTAACTGTCTTCTTGTAGCCCATTTCTGTACCATTTACATTTAGCTTTAGCTGATATGTACCACTGGCAAGAGTTGTTTGGGCTGTTGCTATACCGTTGGCATTTTCTATTAACTTTAGGTTGACATCTCCGGTAATACCGTAGGTATCGTGCTTAATAGTAAACTTGTTTGTTGATTTGTTAAATACAAATGTATACTTACCACCTGTTGCATTAAGTGTTAAGTAAGCTGAATAGGTAGACTTAAATGACAAGTTGCTACAAGTATCCGCAACAATTTTGTTGTAACCCATTTCTGTACCATTTGCATTTAACTTAATTTTATAAGTGCCACTCTCTAGGAATGTTTCTGCTGTTGCTGTACCATTTGTGTTTTCCTGTAGCTGTAGGTTTATATCGCCTATAACGCTATAGGTATCGTATTTAATGGTTAGCTTGTTTGTAGATGTGTTAAATACAAATGTGTATGTACCACCTGTTGCGTTAAGTGTTAAATAAGCTGAGTAATTAGCATTAAATGACAAGTTGCTACAAGTATCTGTAATGGTTTTGTTATAACCCATTTCTGTGCCATTTGCATTTACCTTAATCTTGTATGTGCCACTCTCTAGGAATGTTTTTGCTGTTACTATACCATTTGTGGTTTTATTTAGCTGTAGGTTTACATCACCGATAATTCTATAGGTGTCGTGCTTAATGGTTAGCTTGTTTGTTGCAGTATCAAATACAAATGTATACTTGCCACCTGTTGCATTTAGAGTCATATAAGTTGAATCCTCTACTTTAAATAATAGATCGCTACAGGTATCTGTTACAGTTTGGTTGCAACCCATTGTTATGCCATTTATATTTAACTTTAGCTGATATGTACCACTATCAAGTGTTGTTTGGGCTGTTGCTATACCGTCGGCATTTTCTATTAGCTGTAGGTCTACATCTCCGATAATACCGTAGGTATTGTGCTTGATAGTAAGCTTGTTTGTTGTTTTGTTAAATACAAATGTATACTTACCGCCTGTTGCATTAAGTGTTAAGTAAGCTGAATAGCTAGACTTAAATGACAAGTTACTACAGGTATCTGTTATAGTTTTGTTATAACCCATCTCTGTACCATTTGCATTTATCTTAATCTTGTATGTGCCACTTTCTAGGAATGTTTCTGCTGTTGCTGTGCCATTTGAATTTTCCTGTAGCTGTAGATTTACATCGCCTACAATGCTATAGGTATCACGTGTAATGGTTAGCTTGTTTGTAGCTGTGTTAAATACAAATGTATATGTACCACCTGTTGCATTAAGTGTTAAATATGCTGAGTAATTAGCATTAAATGACAAGTTGCTACAATTATCGGTAATGGTTTTGTTATAACCCATTTCTGTACCATTTGCATTTACCTTAATCTTGTATGTGCCACTGTTTAGGAATTTCTTAGCTGTAGCATTATTAGAATCCTGTGCTTTTGTCAATTTCAAATCAATGTCACCGATTATGTTATAATCCTGTGCCGCTGGTTTTGAAACTGTTACTTTATAAGTACCAACAACCTCACTATCACCGTTGAAAATAGTAATTGTATATACATTGTCAACTGCTTTTACTGTGTAGGTTAATGATGCGTTATTAAATACAGGTACTATTTGTACATTTGCAGTATCCTTAACTGTTACTGTGTACTCTGTTTTATCAACTGCAAAATCACTAATAGCTGTTCCGTTTACTTTAATACCACTTAGCTGGTAATTCTCTTCTTCCTCACCATTTACATAAATTTGTAACATAGTGCTGTTGTTGAAGTTAGACCAATCCTTTGCTGTAGGAACAATACGAACAGAAACAAGCCTGTTTTTATCCATATACTTTTCTTCAAGTGGAATAAGCATACCTTTCTTATTTCCTCCTGTAACACCGATAGTGTTAACAGAGTAATAAACCTCGTCTGTTGCCTTATCATACACTTGAATTGTTGCAGGAGATGGGTAATACATACTATTTGTAAATTCTACATAAACATAGTCTTCGCCATCTCTTTCAACTTGCTCGGCTGTTATGCCATAGTCGCATACAGCCAAATTAATATTACTGCTGTCTGTATAAATTTTGTTGCTGTCTGTAACTGTAATCTTAATATCCTTGTTTACAATAAACTCTGGTACTAAGAACTCAACATCATATGTACCTGTTTCACCACAGCCTAAAGATACATTTTCAGTTGTAAATGAACCTAGGTTCATACCGTCATAATTAGTTACATTAAATGTTAGGTTACCTGTTGCCATTGCACCTGTGTTTTCAACAGTAACTTTAGCTGTTGTTGTTTTACCAGGAACAATATTGTTATAATCAACAACTACATTATTAATAACTGGTTTTGCGGTTGAACTAACCACTGTTGTTACCATATTTGAGGTTTCTACATATTCCTCGCCATCTTTTACAACCTTTGTATCGTGGTATACCAGTGTTAGGTTTCCGTTTACATATTCTGCCTCTAAATTACTTATAGCTGCCTCTGCATTTTCTGTATTATGTTTTGAGGTAGCTACAGTAACAGGAACTGACCATATTAATGTTTCTGCATCTAAATACATTGCACGAACATTTGTCTTATCCTCAACATATACAATAGCGTAGCTTCCGTTGCCGTCTGAAACCAACTTAAAGTCACTTGCAGTATCTAGATTTGCATTGCAAATTTCTTTAATAACCTCTGTGTTAAGATTACACTGCTTTAGAACACCGTCTTTCTTCCAAATTGCAACCGGACTGTTTACAATTTCTGCAACATCTACTGTTGTTTCCAAATTGCTGTCAATTTCTACTGTTGTGCCAGTCTTGCTGTAATAACAGTAAAGTGTTTTATCGTTTAGAGTTGTTAGGTCGCAATCACTGTCTGTTGTATAAACAACTGCTGTTCCTCTTGCTGTGTCTACTAAATTTAGATTTTGTACTGTGTTTAGCTTTTCACTTACTGCCTTTGGCTGTGACCATACACCATTTTCACAGGTGCTAATCATTATTGTATTTTCTGCATCTGTTAGGAATAGGTTGCTATTTGCATTGTTTACCCATACTGCTGTTGGAACACCATTTACAGTTTTAACAATAGGGTT
>JAXJTR010000093.1:0-22651 GCA_036309465.1 Acutalibacteraceae bacterium | reverse complement strand
CGTGCTGTTGAGTACGCAAAATAATTGATTGAATAAAAACAGACTATACACTATGTATGGTCTGTTTTTTGTTTATGTAGATTTAGTTTTTATAAAGCTCAGCGGATATACTCTAATTAAAAGCTTTTCTATTTTTTAGTATTAGGTATTAAAATATAATACCTATTTCCTTTTTTGAACAAAAAAACAAAGCTCCTTTCGGAACTTTGTCTAAAACATAAGGCAGGGTTGCACCTATCTAATATAATGTTATGATAAATTCGCTGTCACTATTACGAAGTGCAATAACAGCACCACGCACTTGATATGCCCTTAGCTTACCAAAAGGACTTTTTAATACAGCTTTTACCCTTGTACCTGGGACAAAGCCTAGGTCCATCATTCGTCTGCGTTTGTTGCCTTGTAATTTTAGGGCTGTAATTATACATTCTTTATTTAATGGCACTTTATTAAGGGCAATTTCTTTCCTTGTCAAACAAACCATCACCTGTCTTAAAATATAGCATTGTGGTTACCACACTACACTTTATGCCTCATAATTAAAATAGGTTACTGCCACTAACAGGTGCATTGCTCTCGCCAATAAATGTATTGGTAGAAGTGCTGTTATATTCCGAGACATTTTTAACATTAGATGCTAGATTTGAAAAATACCTTTGCATATCCTCTCGGCAGGTTATATCTTTATTACTGTTTAAAATTATATTCTGCACAGTTAAGGGTAAAGAATAAAAATACTCCTTAGCTTCTCTATCTAATCTATCTATATTCGACATAATATCACTCCATATACTTTAATCCATATAAATATTCTATGCTAAAGTTAAAAGGATATACATAAAAATATAAATCAACTAATAAAACGACAAAATATTTATTTATATTATTGTATTAATCAGTGCGTAACTGGAGTTTTTAACAATTAAACATATAACTTTAGGTTTTGTGTACTTTTACTAATTTAAAGCATTTTTATTTATATACTGAAAATAGCGTTCTTTTATATTTTTTAGTTCTCTTTGTCGAATACACACCGTATGACCATTGGTTAATTCAAAGTTTTTATCAGCTTTTTGTATATAATTCATATTAACCAAATAGCTTTGATGACACCTTAAAAATCTGGCGTCATTCAGCTCGTTTTCAATATCGCTAAGCCTTTTATAAATAACAAAATCATCGCCTGAATCGCTATGTAATATACATTTAGAGTTTACGCTTTCAACATATAAAATGCTGTTAAGCTCCAGCCTTACCACACTATTACGCTGACGAATACTGTAAAAATCCGCATTATAATCCTTTAATACCCTATCCATAACTGTACTAAGCTTGTTATAATCGCATGGCTTTAGCAAATATCCTACAGCACCAACATCATACCCCTCAACCGCAAAGTCAGATGTTCCCGTAATAAACACTATATCACCTTTATACCCCATTTTTCTCAGCTTTTTGGCAACCTCAATACCCATAACATCACCAAGATACATATCTAAGAAAATCAATTCCAAAGGACTTCCGTCTTGATACTCATACAACAAACTTTTTCCGCTTTCATAACAATCAATCTCGTAATTAAAGGATTTATTCAGAAAGTAATTATTTAACAACCGCACTAACTCCTCAGACTCCAAATAATTGTCATCACATATTGAAATATACACAATTTCGCACCCCAGTTTTTGCCAAATTCATCAAAAGCACCGTCATTTTCACCAACTCCGCACATTGCAAATTTATTGTATTATAATACTAACTATAGAATAATTATTATAATGACATATTTGCGGAGGAAATTTATGTTTGAATACAATATAGTACAGGAAAGAATTAAAAATCCATACATCGGCGAATACATAGCCTATGGAATAAAAGTAAGCTTAAAAAAAGAAAACGAGCTTACCGAGCTATCATATACCCCTGATGTATTCACCAGCAAAGAACTAGCTGAAAGTTTTGTAGCACTTTGCAACAAAGAACAGCTTGACCCTGTACATCTTCCCCAGCTTATAGAAGACACACTTATAACAGCAACTATATAGTAAATCATTTTTACATATTAAGTGATATTATAGCACGATAACATTTCTTTTTCAACCTTCTTGTTGCAAAAAGACAGATTTAAAAGCAAAAAACACAAAGCACTTTTTTTAATAGTGCTTTGTGTTTTTTATTATCTACTATACCAATTATTTTACATAGGATTTATATATCTGTTCCATTTTTTCTGCATCGGCAGAGATAAACAGTGTTACATAAATTCCGTCCTTTACAACGCTACATTTTTTAACAATTTCACATTCTTCAGGTAAAAACTCCATACATTCATCTAACACCTTGTTATAGTGTTCTTCTAATCTGTCACGAATTGTACTTGCTTCCCCTTCGTCCATTGCTTCTATTACTATAACCTCATCTTTAGAAAGAGAATCATTTGAAATACATCCGGCAAAATAGGCTACATCTGATTTTTCAACACCGTACAAAACATCAAATTCGTCGATAGATATGTCACGGAAATTAGTAAGAGAACATTCTTCTTTAATTTTTTCCACTATTTTTTCAGGAATAGAGCTAGCTGTTTCAGTTTCAGTTTTAGTTTTACTGCTTCCTACAGAAACTTGGCAACCACACATTCCGCAAATTAACACAGCACACATAGCTAACGAAAATAAGGAAACTAATAACTTTCTTTTCATAATTTATCACCTTTAACTTTAAACATCGTTGCTTTATAATTTAAAACTTGATTATAGCTTTATTTTAATCATCTTGTAATATAAAGTCAATAAATATGAAAAGTTTAACAATGTATTCAAAATCTATTCAGAATTTGTTTTTGTATCCTTATTATCAAGAGTTGAAAATTTATATGTATTATAAAATTCTTTTGTTTCACTTACTCTGTAAACCGTGCTTTTATGCTTTTCAAGTAATTTTGTAATGGCATAAAGGTCTATCCATATTTCGTTGTCACATTCTTTTTGGCTTTCGTCGAAAATAAGCTCTAAACCTAAATGCAAATGACTTGTATCTATATTGTTGGTGTTTTCAGTAGTGCTGTAGCCTGTTCTGCCTACATAACCAATAACCTGCCCCGCAGATACAGTGCATCCTTGGGATATATCTGGGTGGAATGGTCTGTTTTGACGGAGATGTGCGTAATAATAATAACGCTTTTTGTCGCTACTTCTTATACCTATCCTCCACCCTCCATACTGATTCCAACCCATAATCTCTACAGTACCGCTTTCTATAGCAATAACCGGTGTTCCTGTTGCCGACATTAAGTCGTGACCTAAATGTGGGCGAGCATAACCGTAAGTTCTGTCGGAACCAAAATCATCATAGTGGGAATAAGGAAAAGTTTTTGCTATTGGAGAAAACACACATAAACCGTAATCCTTTTTTATGGTTTTATTACCCTTTTCGTCAGTTGTTTCCTCATTATACCAGCCTGTATAACCATTTAATACAGCACCGTAAACAGAGTTATAATAGTCATAGTATTTCATATCTTTTGTAATTGTTTCTATGCTCTCTCCCTTTTGGAGTTTATCTACTAAAGTTATCATATCTTTTTCTTTATATTTTGAAAAATCTCCCCCATATTTTGCACCTAAATAAGCTAAAACTTCTACCCAGTTTATGGTGATTTTTTGGTTTTCTTTATGGGATTTTATATCGTATTCCAATGCTTTTTCTAAAGCACTGTAGCAAACATTAAACTCTGCGTATTTTATAAAGGAGGTATTCTCACTGGAGGTAACCCCTGTAAACACCAAAAACACAGAACATAAAACCATAACAGCAAGAATTATGCTAAGTAATCTCTTTATAGTAGTCACCTCTCATACTAATTTCTAATTAAAAACTTTTCAAGTTTTTAATTATCCCACGTGTGATACAATTTTCAACGCTACTTACGTAGCTATTAACCACTGGATTTTACCCAGTGGTTAAATGAAAATTAAAATCAAAGCATATTTATACATACAATAAATATGCTTTGAAAAGATAAAATATACAACAAGCCACAGTTATTAAGAAATCCCCTATCTCCTACCCAAAAATTTTAAATAGCTGTGTTGAATACACCACTATTTTAACCACAACCGCCACACTTGTTATCTGAGCAATCTGTTGTTACTCCGCCACTTTCGCAATGATAACATATTTCGTTTGTTAACGGTTGATTATTATAGAAGCTTTGCAAATTATTTATAGTAGTTTGTGCAATATTTAACAGTGCTTCATTAGTAAGAAACGCCTGATGAGATGTTACTATAACATTAGGCATAGATACCATTAATGCTAATGTGTCGTCGCTGATAATTTCCCCTGAAAAATCCTCAAAAAATAAAGAGCTTTCCTCTTCATACACGTCAAGACAAGCACCCCCTACTTTTTTGCTTTTTAAAGCATTTAGCAAAGCTTTACTTTCAATAATAGCACCTCTTGAGGTGTTTAAAATTATAACACCGTCTTTCATTTTACTTATAGATTGGTCATTTATAAGATAGTGGGTATCTTTAGTTAGTGGGCAGGTTAAAGATATAATATCGCTTTTACTAAAAAGATTATCTAAATCTGTATAATTAATATTGCTATTTTCCGCAGGAAATGGGTCGTAGGCAAGAACATTCATTTTAAAACCGTTGCAAATATCTATTAATTCTTTACCAATTCTACCTGTACCAATAACACCGATTGTCTTACCTTTTAGGTCAAAGCCGGCAAGTCCATTTAAGGAAAAATTATATTCTCGTGTTCGATTATAGGCTTTATGGATTTTTCTATTTAGGGTTAACAGCAAAGCAATAGTATATTCTGCAACAGCATTTGGAGAATATCCCGGTACACGCAAAATATGAATTTTATTGTATGCCGACCTAAAATCAATATTGTTATATCCTGCACAACGCATTGCTATAACCTTTACCCCTGTTTTATATAGCCTGTCTATAGTGTTTTTGTCGATTGTGTCATTAACAAAGGCTACTACACCGCTACAACCATTTGCAAGCTGTGCTGTTTCGTAATTTAGTTTATTTTCAAAAAATTTAAACTTAATACCGTTGTGGGGTAATTTTAAAAACCACTCTTTGTCGTATGGTTTAGTGTCATAAAAAGCAATTAAATTTTCCATTGTTATACTCCTTTATTATGGCAATTTATAGCACTACAACTACAATAACCAAAATTTAATTTATGTTTAAGTGCTATAGCTATAAATTCATCATTATTACTATTAGTCTTTGCCTTTTAAAAGGATTTATACAAAAACAGCAGACCAACAAAGGTCTGCTGTTTTTGTAGTATATTTAGTTATGTTAATTGTTAATCACTATTACTAATAGTAACTGTAGTAACCTCTGGGAAATTATTAAGTCTAAAGGTTTTATCATCGTTGCCAATTCCTGCTGAAATAAGCATATTAAAAGGATTTTTATTATTTTCCTTGATAAAATATAATCCCTTGCTATATTTGGGCAAAAGACCTTGTTCTGGTGCATAAAAACCACCTATAAATGGTATTTGTATTGCACCACCGTGAGTATGACCACTTAGCATTAAATCAAAATCATAGACATAATATTTATCTCTTTGAAAAAAGTAATAGGTATATTCAGGGTAATGGCATAGAAGTATTTTATAATTGTCCCTTTTGCAAAAATCGTTCATAAGTTGCGTATAAGCAGGAGTTTCATACTCGCCATTGCTATATGCTGTTAACCCTAACATAGACAGCTTATTGCCCTTTATGGTTATATCCTCTATTTGGTCATCTAAAAAAATTACTCCGCTTTCTGTTATAGCTTTAATAAATTTATCATAGCTTGAGCACAAAGTATCGTGGTTACCCAAAATAAAGTATGTAGGGGCAATTTGGGGTAATTGTTTTATGGCATTTATTGTGTGCTCTATTTCGCCACTTCTTTCGTCAATTATATCCCCAAGTATGGTAATGATATCAGGATTTGTTTCAGCTACTTTTTCAGGAATAATATTATCATTAGCATAATTAGTATTATGTAAATCGGAAATCATTGCAATTTTTACGCAATCTGTGACTTTATTACTTTTTAATTGATAATCATTAATTACAATCACACGTTGATTAGCAATGAAAAATAATACAGATAATAAAAGCACTACTACTGTTAGCAAAATAATTTTTATAATAAATTTCTTTTTATTAGACATAGGTTTACCGCCCATAATGTTTTTATTATATTATATACTTTTATCTGTTTATTTCAACAGTTTCTGATAATCTGATGTTAAGTAGACGGTATAATTTTTGAGAATTTTGAAATTTGAAAATCGGTAACAAAAAATGTTATTGTTATCAATTATAGATTATGATATACTAATAACAAACAGAAAAAGGAGTTTTACTATGCTTAATATAGGCTGTCATTTATCGGCATCTAAAGGCTTTTTAAATATGGCTAAGGAAGCTGTTTCTATAAACGCAAATACATTTCAGTTTTTTACAAGAAATCCAAGAGGATTTAAGGCTAAAGAGCTGGATTTAAAGGATATTGAAAAATATCTTGAATATATAAAGGATAAAAATTTTGCTCCGATTGTAGCACACGCACCTTACACTTTAAACGCTTGCTCTGCTGACCCAAAAATAAGAGAGCTTGCACAGCTTACAATGGCTGACGATATACAGCGAATGGAGTATATACCAAATAACTATTATAATTTTCACCCAGGTAGTCACGTTAAACAAGGTGTTGAAGTAGGTATAACTTATATTGTTGAAATGCTTAACAATATTTTGCAACCAAATCAAACTACTAAGGTTTTACTTGAAACTATGGCGGGTAAAGGAAGCGAAATAGGCAGAAGCTTTAGCGAGCTAAAAGAAATTTTAGACAGGGTTGAGCTTAACGATAAAATGGGAGTATGCCTTGATACTTGTCATATTTGGGACGGTGGCTACAATGTTGTAGATAATATAGACTCTGTTTTAGATGAGTTTGATAAGGTTATCGGCTTAGACAAGCTATGTGCTATTCATCTTAACGATAGTAAAAATCCAATGAGTAGCCATAAAGACAGGCACGAAACAATTGGCAATGGTCACCTTGGAATAGAGGCTATAGCAAAAATTATAAATCATCCTCAGTTAAAGGGGTTACCGTTTGAGCTTGAAACTCCTAATGATATACAAGGCTATGCAAAAGAAATAGAATTACTAAGAAGTTTATACACTGGCGATTAACATTGGTGGTGATAGAATGAAAAAAAATTGTGGTGTATGCGGTGACAAAGCAAGTATACTTACCAGAATAAAGCTTAATGACGGTTTTTTATGCAGTGATTGTGCAAAAAAATGTAGTGAGCATTTAGACGATTTTGACGAAATAACTGCGGACGAAATAAAAAAACATCTTATATACAGAAAAAGAAATTTAAACAGCGATATGTTAAAGGCTTTTTCAGAAACAATGTCGTTAGGTAATTACGAAATACTAAGAATAGACGAAAACCATAATCATTGGTTGCTGGAAACTGAAAAAAGACTTAAAAATGAAAATCCTGATATTTTTATGCTTTCTCAGGTTACAGATGTTTTATTTATCCGAAAAAAGGAATGTCTTAACAACTTTAATGAAGATAGAAAAGACAATAACTTTTTTAGCAAATTTACTTCAAAGAAAAATCGTAAGCCTGTGTACGGTTACTGGTTTTATGTGGTGATAAAGGTTAATCACCCTTGCTTTACAGAAATTAATATGAGGATTAATAAATATATTATTCACGAGAAAAATCAAATTGAATATTTGGCTTCTGTGCGAAAAGCTCAAGACATTGTTGACATTATGGAAGAGCTTTGCGATAAAGCGAAAAAGCAAGCAGAAGCAAAAGCAGAAACAAAAATATAATATATTATTTACAACCTAGGTTTATATATGATTTATTGTAAAGTATTATACAGAATATAATTTACGGAGTTTTATATTATGGTAGAAACACTAAGTGAGTTAAAAGAAATATGTAACGGATGCAACAAATGTCGTTTGTGCGAAACAAGAACGAATTTAGTTTTTGGAGTAGGTGTTGAAAACGCTGAAGTTATGTTTATTGGCGAAGGTCCAGGAGAAAACGAGGATTTACAAGGAGAGCCCTTTGTAGGCAGAGGCGGACAGCTACTTGACAAAATGCTTAATGCCATTGATTTAGACCGTCATAAAAACATCTATATAGCAAATATGGTTAAATGCCGACCTCCTAAAAACCGTGACCCTCAACAGGACGAGCAGGAACAATGTATAGATTGGCTTAGAAAACAGGTTAAAATAATAAAACCAAAAATAATTGTATGCTTGGGCAGAGTTGCTGCAACTCGCTTAATAAAAAGCGATATGAAAATAACAAAAGAACACGGTGTATTTTTTGAAAAAAACGGAGTTATTATGATGGCTACCTTACACCCTGCTGCACTTCTTAGAAACCCCAATAATAAACCTGGGGCTTTTGAGGATTTCCAAAAGCTAAGAGAAAAAATTAAGGAAGTATGCGAGCATACATATTAATAACTTGGTAAGTAAACAAATTAGCCAACCAACAAATTAATAAAACTTAATGCTTTAATGTAATAACAAAGCTCCTTAAAGTAGACACAAGAAACTTTCAAGTATCTACTTTAAGGAGCTTATATTACACCAAAGTGCGGGCTATTAATTTTTATTTTACTGCCATTAAAGATTACTGAATTGAACAATCCAAATATTCTTCAAGCTCTTTATCTTCTTTCTTCTTCTTTTCTCTAATTACAAGAAAAGCTGCAATAGTAGATGCTACAGCAGTTAATGTTGCAATAATAGCGATAGCGATAGCAAGCTTACTTTGACAATCGTTATTTTTTCTCATCATATATAATTACCTCCTGTTAATTATAGTGGTACAATATTATAATAACCAAAAAATTATAAAATGTCAATATGATTTTAGTCTGCAATCACCTATATCTAATTTTGCAATCAAAAACAAGACCAAAACACATACTAATATATGGGCAAAAGCAAATTGTGTAGAAAAATTTTCCTTATATAATGTCAAAATATATAAAAAGCAGGACTTTCAACAATAGTAAAGTCCTGCTTTTTTATAAAATAACTGTATTCAATAAAGTTAATAGATAAAAACAGAAATTAATTAAATTTTACCCCATATTTTGAATATATCTGAGCCAACGACTTATTTACATTGGCTACAGAATATTTGTCTGAAAGCTGTACAGATGCCTCGCTGAATTTATTATATAGCTCTTTATCGCTATAAATCTGATAAATTTTGTCAGCCATTTGCTGGTGGTTGTCCTGCTCTATAATAAATCCGTTTATACCGTCCTCAACAACATCACTATTACCTCTTGCGTCTGTTGCAACAATAGGATTACCTATAGCTAATGCCTCTATAAGGTTAACAGGCAAGCCCTCTCTCCTACTGGCAGAAACCGAAATATCACTTAACGCTACCAATTGAGGAATATCTCTTCTGTAGCCCATAAACTCCACATTATCTTCCACACCAAGCTCTTTAACCATTGCTTTATACTGGTCAATAAACTTAGGCTGACCAGGCAATAATAACTTTATATTAGGAATTTTATCTTTTAAAATACTTATAGCTCTAAAAATCATAGCCTGATTTTTATTTGGCACTAGGTCGCCAGGGTAGATTAACACAAAAGCATCGTCGCTAATTCCATATTCTTTTCTTAGCTGTTGCTTTTTTTCAGGTGTGGTAACGGTAAATTTACTTAAATCTACACCTACACCATTAACCTTTACAATTTCATCTCTTACTTTAAATTTCTTGTTCTGTGCACGCTTATAATCTTCACTATTAATAGTTATAAGGGTATCTGTCCAGTGTGCCAACAGCTTTTCTATTGGATAGTAGCATATCCAGTTAAGTGCCGGTGCACCCTTAAAAAAGTGGAAACCGTGTGCAGTATAAATAACCTTTGCGTCTGACTTTGCTAATTTTGCCGCAATTCTTGCTGACGCCGCACCCATTGGAGTATGGCAATGAATTATATCATACTCTCCTTTTTTTATAATTTCTTTCAGCTGTGATATAGCCTTAAAATTTTGTGGTTTAAAAGGTGAACGCTGAATAGGGATAAAATGAAATTTACTAATAGATTTAAAATCAAAGCCATCTTTATCCGCAGAATTATCATAACAAGAAACCTCAATTGTGTGACCATTTTCTTTAAGATAATTTATATAATTTGTATGAAACTGTCCTATATGACTTCTCACATTTGAAACAAACAATATTTTCATTAATACTTCTTCCTTCAACTATTAAATTTAATAAATAATATCTGGGCTTATCTTAAAATACAAAATCATTATTTAATAACACTGATAAATTTTGTTAAAAAACAGAAATACATTAGTTTGTATTTTTATCCTTAAACTCACCTTGTATTAACAAAAACTAACCGATTTTGTATTTCAACATTCCCAAAACTCTAATATAAATCGGAATTTTTAAGTAGATCAGTACATATATATTTATAAAAACACTTTTTGTAAATATATATAAAAAATAAATTTAAAAAATCTTTTATTCTATGTTGACAATCACTAAAAACTTTGCTATAATTATCTAGCAATCGGATCATTAGCTCAGTTGGTTAGAGCAACCGGCTCATAACCGGTAGGTCCCGGGTTCGAGTCCCTGATGATCCACCAAAAGCATCGTTGAATAAACGGTGCTTTTTTGTTTGCCTTTTTTTAGATAACGCAAACAAACTTTACTTATTTTTACTATAATTCTCTATCATAGCTCAATAATAAAACCGCACAACCACACTTGGTAACTGTGCGGTTTTATTTAATTTACGCAAAAATAAATACAAAACAAAATATAAAAATTATTAAGACCTACCTTCCAAAAAATGTCCAAAAAAGGTTTGCTGACCGTTTTCGGTTTCCTTTTTAAAATTCATTCTCCAAGATAGCTTAAACATATCTGTATTACTATTTTCTGTTATCTCTTTATATTTTTGTTCATTATATGGTTGGCTCATAATTTCCTGCAAAGTTTCAAGCTGTGGTTGATTATAAGGTAAATTATCAATAAGCTCTTTTGCATAAGAAATGTTATTATAAACAGCAAGCATAAAAAAATCCACCAACAAATAATCTATAAGATAATCGTTTTTCTTCCAATATTCAAAAAACAACTCTCTCATTGCAATTTGAATAACACAGCCCTTTTGACAACCGTTAATAAACGATGTCCATTTATAGCCTGATATATAATAATCTTCTATTTCGCTCTTTCTTTTACAGGTATAAAATTCCCCTTGAAAAACCGATTCAGGTATAGCTATTGGCACATAAACAGTGGCATCTATCCATATACCGCCATATTCTGCCAGCAAGGACATTCTAATAATATCTGACATTTGTGCGTGAGTAATAATGCCTTTACTATATTTTTCAGTTATGTAATCAGGCAAAGCGATATAGTCAGATATATTATCGCTGGTTAGCAAATGTACAGGATGTGAGGTTCCTGCTTTTATGCTGTCTATACATTTTTTTACAATAGGTGGGGCGTTATCATACCCCTGTAGCCAAAGTACCCATACAGGTGCTTGTGGGTCATAACTTGTTTTTGCAGAATAATTATTATATTTTTTTAAAATATCGGCATATTCTTTTTCTAAAGTCTCTTTTACAATTGTTCGGCAACGCTTACCTGCTGATATAGCAATTCCTGTACCATGAAAAAAAGACGCCAATACTCTATTAAAACCTAATTTTACATTTTTATTTTTACAATCCAAAGTAAAAACCTTTAACGGTTTTATAATTCTATTTTGTATTAAACTATTTACACTCATATCTAGCTTCCTTAAAATCTCCTGAACCTGTTAAATTTTTCAGCCTAGCACAAAGAGCCATAGAAACAGCTGACAATCTAACATAAAATCTTTCTGTTAGAGTTAGTTTTTTCAAGCTTTCCTTGTCCCATACAAGCTGTTTTCTATACATTACAATTTTCTTTCTACCAGCCTTGTCTTTATCGCAGGAAATATTATCCAAAATTCTCTGATAATTATATATACAGAAAAAAGTTAATGCTTTTTTCTGTTCAAAATACACTTCAGGGAAATTATCTTTTATAAACTCTGCCCTTTTTAAACCGCCCTCTATAGCATCTAAATATTTTAACGAAAAGCCACTGTTCATTACACTGCCTTTTCGTTGCACATAATAGTAATACAGCTTATTAATATGTACTAATCGGGTAGTTTTGGCAAGAACCTGATATGTAAAAATTTCATCTTCGTGATATTTTCCAAATTCAAATCTTATATCACCTATTATATCTCTTGTGTAAAGCTTATTCCATACAACTGTTTGTATAGTACCTTCCCTTATGTAACCGTATATAATATCTCGATTATTTGTATACAACTTATAATCAAAAGATTTATACACTTCTGTTTTATCATCTTTATATACTGCATAGCTATCACACTCTACTATTTGGGCATCATTTTCTAAAGCCTCTGCAAGCATAGTCTGATACATCTCTTTTTCGATATAGTCATCGCTGTCAACAAAGCCTATATAATCACCTGTGGCAATCTCTATACCTGCATTTCTGGCATCAGACATTCCACCATTTTCTTTGTGTATAACCTTTATTCTGCTGTCTTTTAACGCAAAGTTATCACAAATTTCAGGAGAATTATCAGTTGAACCGTCATCTACCAAAATAATTTCCAAGTTTGCATAGATTTGGTTCAACAAGCTTTCTACACATATTGGCAGAAATTTTTCAACATTATATATTGGAACAATTATACTTATTAATGGATTACTTTTCATTACTTAACCTCATATTTTTTATTAACACCTGATATCCTTCCGTAAACCCTGTAAACTAAATTAAACAATACAGGACAATACAATATAAGTAAGCATTCTATTTGAGTTCTTCTGCTTAGCTTTTTCATTACTTTCATCTGCGTATATAGTTTTTTTATTCTATCTTTTACAGCTTTTTTTCTATGTAAAAATGGCTTTGCTTCTTTACAAGTGCCAAAGGTTCTCATTAGGGATATTTCGTACCCTAAAAGATTATTAACAGCTGCAGGATAAATTTTGCCATTATCCTTAAACAATTCAACAATTCTTTCTCTTACAGTTTCACCGTCAAAAAGCTTATGCTCGCTTATTGATGAGGTTGCTGCGGAATTTTTTCTTAATATATAATGGTACATTGGCTTATCTTCAAATACAGATTTTTCTGCATTTGCAAACACCATTACATTAAACAAGAAATCCTCATTAATTCTTATTCCCGACGGCATTCTTACATCACCAATAACACTACGCTTATATAGCTTATTCCATATACCCGGTTCAATAATAGTACCCTGCAATAAATCTAAAACACCTTTATTATTATCCTGAACAATAACCTCGCCGGTATTATAGTAATAGTCTGTTCTAGACGGAAAAACCATTTGGTAACCACAATGGGATATATCCGCATTGTGCTTTATTGCATTATCCATTAAAAATTCAAACATATTAGGCTCTATATAATCGTCACCGTCAACAAAGCCTATGTAGTCACCCGTTGCTGACTCTATGCCTAAATTTCGTGTATCTGATACCCCTGAATTTTCCTTAAATATACTTATAATTCTTGAATCTTTCTTCTTATATTCCTCTATAATTTCTCTTGAGCTATCAACAGAGCCGTCATCAACAATTATTATTTCTAAATTTTTATAAGTTTGGTTAATAATACTGTCAAGACATCTAGCTAAATATTGAGCTATGTTGTACACAGGAACTATTATAGAAATTTTATAACTGTTATCTAACATATCCAATACCATTATTTTCCTTTAGTTTTTCTATCATTTCTTGTTTTTTGTCCTGACTAAACTCACTGTTGCACAATGTATATGTTTCATCAAATGCAACTGTCTTTTGCATTTCTGCTTTTTTTCTTGATATGTAATCATCATATTTACCTATAACCTTAGCCGGATTGCCTGTTGCAACACTGTTAGACATAATATCCTTTGTAACAACACTGCCCGCACCTATTACAACATTGTCGCCAATAGTAACACCAGGCAGAATAATACTTTCAGCACCTATAAAAACATTATTACCAATGTTAACTAAGCCAATTCTGCTGTAGCCTAATGTGTTTTTTGTGCTTGCATCGTGAGCAAGTACGTGCACTCGTGGTGCCATTGTTACATTGTCGCCAATGGTAATAAGCCAACAGTGGGAATCATCTATAATAGTTCCTCCCAATCTGTTAAAATTCTTACCAACTTTTAGTCCTCTTTCTATAAGCCTTTCTAATGGAACTTCCCCACGAAGCTTGTACAAAAGGGAACGCAAATTCATATAATCAAATCCTTCCAAACATATCTTCCACGTCTTTTACAGTAACAGCCTTATTAAATCTTTCACCTCTGATTTTGGCTTGTTCCTTGTAATGCTGTAATAACCCCTGTTGAGTTATTATATTCTTTATACCTTGATATAAAGCTTCCTCTGTGTTGTCGGTTACTATACCATATTCGTTATTGTAGCCCAACTGCTCCTGCATACCTGAGCATAAGGTAGTTACAACAGGAGTACCTACAACAAGGCTTTCTGTTACAGATGTACTAAAGCCCTCTGAATATGATGAGCAAACATACAAATCACAATTCTTTATATATTTATAGGGGTTAGTTTTATACCCCAAAAAAACAAATGTATCCTCAAGGTTATTTTCCTTTAGGTATTTTTCAAGATTTTTTTGTTCGTCGCCAATACCTAAAATATAAACCTTAGTTTTTATTTTTTCATCTGTTAAACGCTTGTGTATACTTGCAAGTCTTTCAAAGCCTTTAACAGGTGCAATTTTACCCACTGAACAGATATTAATGCAATCTTTTGAAAATTGCACATCATCTACAGGCTCGGTAGATTTTTCTAAAATTTCATCTGTTTCTATTGTGTTATACAAAACACCTATATCTTTTTTAAACGAAAGAGTATTTGTAAAATACTCTTTTACCATTTCAGAAACACAGGCAGTATAGTGGTAAGTGCTGTAGCATTTTTTTGCTTCTTCAAAATTTCTAAAAGCCAATGAAATTTCTTTTTCTGTATCTAGCTTGCAATGAATCCAGCTAACAAGCTTTGTATCTTTATCAGTGCAACCGCTTGCAATTCTTGCAGTTATCCCCTCAAGATAAGATACAACTATGTCGTACTTTTCTTTAATAAAATGTTTATATAAGGTTTGTGGAGAAAACAAAGTAAACAGCTTTACATTACCTCGAATAATCTTTTTAAAAGTATATTTATACTTTACATCACTGTTTAAAAATTGTTTATTTACACCTTCATCAAAAATAGCCTGTACAGTAACATCAAACTTTGATTTATCCAAATTATTTACTAAGTTCACAAGCACTTTCTCAGCTCCACCATGACCTAATGTTGGAATAAGAAATAGAACCTTTTTCATATAAAATCTCCCTGTTTTTGCACATAAAAACTCTATCATAATTATACATTAACACTGCATAATCGTCAATAAAAACATAAGTATTATGCCAAATGTTTGCCCCTGCCAAACAAACATTAACAAAAAAATGACAAACAAAAGCCAACGAAAACGCAGGATATTATCCACATTTTCGTTGGCTTTAAAACACCTCTTTTATGTTATGGTTTCAAGTTTTTACTTATGCTTTAGTTGTTAAAACACATATCTGCTTAGTAAAATCCAACCTAAAATTAGAATGGTAAGAAAGAGTTTATTGTAAATAGAACATTTAACAGAAAAGCTCTAGTGCTTGTTTCTTTCATATTTACAACACGAATATTCATATCGTAAAGCTCTTTGTTTAGTATCTTTTTCATATCAAGATGATGCTGGTCATCTATTCTCTTTTGCATAGGCACCTTAAACAACAAATCTAAAAATCTTCTATTGTTATAGATAAAGGTCATATCGGTGTAGATTTTCATTTCTGAAATATTTGTGCCACCCCAGCTACCCCATGTAACTTCATTAAAGTGTATATCTGCTGGTGGATATTGAGCAGGAATTGAATAGTATTCAAACTCGTCAAGATATTTTGCAAATAGCTTGTCAACTTTATGAGCAAGTGAACGGTTTGTTATAAAGATTTTATATAGGTTTCTGTATAGCTTTGGCGATAGCTTTGGCATAGACTTTCTGCCATAATGCTTATACCAATAGCATCTTATTGTTTCTGAAACCCAAGATTTAACTTCAATATCACAATCAAGATGTTCCATAAGATATACACGCTTTCTATATTCGTGCTCTACTCCTCTTGATACATAACCGTTATTATGGTCTATAATTTGAACTATTTCATTATAGTTTTTCAAGCCATCTGTTGTTTGAGGAATATTATATAAAATTCTCTCAACATTAAATCTATCAGCAATAACCTTAGCAGCATCTGCATCTATAGTTTCCTTTTCTGCTGAAACATAGCTAAAAGCTTTAAATTTGTCGTAATTACCATTAGCAGCAGCAAAGGTTGTGTTACTGTCGATACCACCTGTTAAAGATATATATGGCTTGTTCCATTTTTTCGCAACAAGCTCCATATTTCTTTTTAAGATGTCAGCACTTTGTGCAATAACCTGATTATACTCCTCTTCGTTTTTGCACTCTGATAAATCCTTTAACGGATAAAATCTTTTGTGGTTAATCTTACCGTTATTAAAGGTAAACATTATACTTGGTACAATTCTTTTAACCTCATCAAAAGCAGTAATATCTGCTGGCATATATGGTCCCATTACTCGGTAATACCACTTGTAAGCTGTTAACTCTTTAGCAATTTCAGACATTTTTAGATTACAAAGGTCACCGATTAATTGTGGGTGAGATGATATATAGAAATGATTATCTATATAACTGTAGCAAGCTGATTGCATACCTGATGGGTCTACTAAAAACTCTACTTTTTTTCCGTCTATAACACCCATAACAAATACGCCTGTTATTTCATCTATCATATCAAGATAGTTTTCATTGCCATAGCTGTCAGCAATTCTTTCAAGAATTACAGCCTCGTCTATCTCCATTGTAAATGGATTATAAGCGTGACCAAACAAAAAGAATGTTTTACCATTTTTACTTATGTAGCTCATATTAAGCTTGTTATGCACATATCCAAAATAATGGTCATTTAGTTTTTCTTTTTTCCAGTTTCCATAAAAAGGAAAGCTGTTTAAATCAAAATCATCTCTATCAGAAAGCATAAAAGCTCTGATAAATAGATACTGTTGTAGTTCTTTATTTTTATCCATAGTTTGTTTAAAATCTTTTGCCATCATATACACCTCTAAAAAAATTTCAACTAATTTTATCATATTTTTAGATTATTTACAATTATCCGCATAATAAAAAACATTAACAGTTATTGTATATATTTCGTTACATTGTACTATGAATAACAAAAAGAGGTGTTTATAAATTAATTTTAAGTATTGCAATAAAAAAACGGTGTAGTCTGATGTTACTGTACAGACTGCACCGTAAGCTATTAAATTCCCTTATATTTTTTTCGTGTAGCCATACCGCCTCGTATATGCCTTTGTGCTTTGTTTAATTCTAATATCTGCTTAACTTGATTATATAATTGTGGGTTTACATATTTTAATCTTTCGCTTACATCTTTATGTACTGTGCTTTTACTAACACCAAATTTTTTTGCAGTGCTACGAACAGTTGCTTTACTCTCTATTATGTACAGTCCCAGCTCAACTGCTCGTTCTTCTACAATGCCTTTCATAAAAAAATACCTCCATAAAAGAAAGATATTTATTTATATGTTTGGGTATGTTCTTATAGTACATCATAATCGGAACGCTTTAAGCTGGAACCCTATAAAATAAAATATTATTTATAGATTACACCAATCTTTACTTAATATAATTAAAATTAACAGCAAATTATTCTTCCATTTGTTTACCTAAAAAAGAAGATGCACTTTGTGCTAATTTTATATCGGCTTCACTAGGTACAGTTCTATCCTCACTGCAAAGCATAATTACACTACCTGTAACATCGCCTGACGAAATTATAGGATAAATCAACATAGCAGGGGAATCTATACCCTCTACCGGCTGTAAGGGATAATTGCTGTCAACTGAATTATAAGTGCGTCTGCTTTCCATTAATTCTTCAGTGGCAGAGGTTACTCTTCTTTCTAAAAATTCTCGTTTAGAAACGCCGGCAGCCGACACAATGTGGTCACGGTCACTTATTAAAGTAGGAACACCACTAGTTTTGCTTATAACCTCGGAATAGCTTGCAGCAAAGCTACTTAACTCACCTACAGGGGAATATTTTTTAAAAATAACCTCGCCCTCTGAGTCGGTGTATATTTCTAATGGGTCACCTTCTCTTATACGGAGGGTTCTTCTTATCTCTTTTGGTATAACAACTCTACCTAAATCGTCTATGCGTCGTACAATACCTGTTGCTTTCATATATAAAAAACTCCTTGCTTTACAAATTTACATTGTTAGTATCTGTAAAATAAGGAGTTTTATACTGATAATGAACTATACTTTTGAATTTTCTAACAAGACATAATATAAATTATTTTTTTAATATAGGCAATTTGAGAATTGCCTTAAACAAATCACCGTCTATAGATAATTCCAGCGTGCCTTTTTGCAATTCTGTAAGACTTTTTGCTATAGAAAGTCCTAAGCCATTGCCATCGGTGTTTCTTGAGTCGTCACCCTTTACAAAGCGTTCCATAAGTTCATCTGCTGATATATTAAGAGGTTGACAAGAAGTGTTTTTAAAAGTTATTACAGCTTTTTCGTTCTGTTTTTCTAAAGAGAGATAAACACGAGTGTTTTCTTGTGCATATTTATATATATTATTCATAAGATTATCCAACACTCGCCATAATCTTCTACCGTCTGCCATAATTGCAACATCGTCTAATGGTTGAGTTGTTATCAATTTTAGATTTTTACTTGCTAACTTTTCCTTATATTCTCCAACAACCTGAGTAAATAGGATATTGGCGTCACAAGGACTTAATTCTACATTTATATTGCCTGTAGATGCCTTTGATGCCTCTACCAAATCCTCGATAAGCTTTTTTAATCTTTCTGACTGTCGTAACAGCACCTGAGTATATTGAATGATTTTGGGATTATCGCAAGGTTCTTTTTTTATTAAATCTGTGTAATTTATTATAGATGTTAAGGGTGTTTTTATATCGTGAGATACATTAGTTATAAGCTGTGTTTTCATTCGCTCGCTTTTTATTCTTTGTTCTACTGCACAGTTCATTCCATTTGCAATACTGTTAAGGTGTTCTCCGTGTTTTTTAAAATCACCAAACATTTTGGCTGTTTTAATATGATATGTAATATCACCATTTGCAAGTGCCTTGCCACCCTTTTGGAGTATTTTTAGCTGAATAACACAATACAATACAGCCACACCTATAATAATACTCTCTAAAAACCATACAGTAATCAAATTATGTAAGTTATACCATACACGAAGTATAATAACAAGATTTACAATACTTACAAGTAAAAATATAACTGCTGTTTTCCATACAAGAGGAATTTTACAACATAATTTAATAAACAACTTTATACAATGTAGCATCTTCTTACCTATAAACTTTATAAATTTTATAACCAATATTACAACACGGTATATTATTGTATTTTTCCACCAACTACCCAGTTTTATTCGTACCGAAAGACTAATAAACCAGCCAAGAATAAGTGCTAACCCTGCACATAACGAAGCTATTATTGTTACTATAATAAATGGCACAAAATTTACTATTTCAGCATAATAATTATTTTGTTGTAAAATAAAATAAGTTAAATTATATATAAAAAATAAACACACACTAACAATAGCTGTAAGTAAATCAAAAGGTACTTTTGTACCCCAACCAGCTGTTACCGTATTATTTTCTGCCCTATGTCCTGCTGAGTACATGAGAAAAATAAAACAAATTATTGCAACAATAAGAGATATAATAGCCAGTATATATACTTTATATAACATAGAGTAAGCAATATTAATTACATTATAAGCAAATGTATAACCATCATTTACAGCGGTATCAATGGTATAGTTAATCACCACATTTACATTTGAATATGAAGCATCACCGAGGATAGCACGCATTAATCCCTTATCCGTAATAGTTCTGTTAAACGTATAATCCAGCCCAGTATCCTCTAATACTTCACGGTCATTTTTCCATTGATACAAAACATTATTAGCATTAACCGTTACATAAGCACTGGTTATACTGTCACTTAAATGCGGGGTTCCTTTGTCTTTGTGGGTTTCCATACAAGATAAGAAATTTTGATAATCTCTTTCACAAATTTTATTAAATTGCTCTTTCATAAAATCTTGTTTTGTTGTTGTATACATATTGAAGTAGCTCATTACTAAAGAGCCAACTATACAAGCAATCAATATAACAATAGCTATGATTGTAAAAATAAATGCAACAACTTTTGCAATAATATTATTTTTTAGATTACTACCCTTTATCACTTTCATATTAATCAACCTCTTCCATTTTATAACCTAGCCCAAACACAACCTTTATATATCTTGGCTCAGTTGGGTTAAATTCCAGTTTTTCACGCAAATGGCGAATATGTACAGCGACAGTGTTTTCACTGCCTAAAGGTGTTTCTTTCCACACTTGGCGGTAAATTTCTTTTGGAGAAAAAACTTTATTAGGATTTAACATTAGTAGTTTTAATATTTCATACTCCTTTGGAGTAAGGGCTACTTTTTCACCGTCAAGTGTAACCTGTTTTGTTCTGTCATTAAGCTCCACGCCACCTATAATTAAGCTATCAGATGCTACCTTACCACCACCTAACATTATGTATCTTCTAAGCTGAGAACCTACCCTTGCCACAACCTCTGCAGGATTAAAAGGCTTAGTTATATAATCATCTGCACCAATATTAAGACCTAAAATTTTGTCGGTATCTTCGCTTTTGGCTGTAAGGAATATTACAGGTATATTACTTACTTCTCTAAGTTTAGCCATAGCAGTTATTCCGTCTAGCCTTGGCATCATAATATCCATAATAACAATATGAATATCTTTTTCTTTTACAACATCAAGTGCTTCATATCCATTATAAGCCTTATATATTTTGTAATTCGGATTAGATAAATAGATTTCAAGTGCGTTAACAATGTCTTTTTCATCATCGCAAATAAGAATATT
Source organism: Acutalibacteraceae bacterium (assembly GCA_036309465.1). Taxonomy (GTDB): domain Bacteria; phylum Bacillota; class Clostridia; order Oscillospirales; family Acutalibacteraceae; genus CAG-964. The sequence continues at coordinate 1,323 of JAXJTR010000093.1, read as the reverse complement.
ATACATAATTCCACCTCCTTTGCTAATATTATATACCCTACCCCATTAAGATTAAAGCGTTAAAGTTCTTAAGATTTCATTAAGATTTTTATATCAATCTTAAATTCTAATATTATCCCCTACAATACACAAATCCCCCACCAACAGCAATTTCTGTTAGCGGGGGATAAAAATTTACATTATAAAAGCTTTGTTGTAAAGTTAATTACTTTAGCTTCCATAGCTCCTCAGCGTACTGTAGGATTGTTCTGTCTGATGAGAAGTAGCCAGCGTTTGCTACGTTCTTTAGACACTGTGTACCAAACTTAATTCTGTCGCTGTAGTTCTGGTTACACTCAATCTTCTTATCTACATAAGACTGTAGGTCTAGCATTAGGAAGTAGTGGTCTGGCTGATGCCAGTGTGCACCGTGGATTAGAGCGTGGTGTAGCTCTGCGAAGCTGCCCTCGCCCTGAGCACCGCCGTCTGAGAATGTACCGTCTACAAGTGTATCAACAGCCTTCTTAATCATTGGGTTGCTGTTGTAGATAGCCTCTGAGTTGTAAGCATTTCTAGCCTTTAGGTCATCAATCTCTTCAACTCTAGCACCGAAGATATACTCGTTCTCTTCGCCAGCCTTCTGTGTAATCTCAACATTAGCACCGTCGAATGTACCAAGTGTTACAGCACCATTTAGCATAAACTTCATATTACCTGTACCAGAAGCCTCTGTACCAGCTGTTGAAATCTGCTCTGAAACGTCAGCTGCTGGGAATATCTTCTCACCGTAAGATACGTTGTAGTTAGATACGAATACAACCTGTAGCTTGTCCTTTGTATCTGGGTCGTTGTTAACTAGCTTAGCAATCTCGTTGATGTATTTAATGATAGCCTTAGCTCTTGCATAACCAGGAGCAGCCTTAGCACCAAAGATAAATGCTGTTGGGTTCCAGTTTGGAAGCTCGCCAGCCTTTAGCTTCTGATAAATAGCAACAATTGAGAATGCGTTTAGAAGTTGTCTCTTATACTCGTGAAGTCTCTTAACCTGAACATCGAACATAAAGCTTGGGTCAATATAAACATTGTCCTGCTTCATAATAAAGTCAGATAACTGCTTCTTCTTAGCGTCTTTAATAGCGTTAAATTCCTTAACAGCCTTCTCGTTAATCTTGTCGTTTAGCTCAACTAGCTTGTCCAAATTTCTTAGCCAACCGTCGCCAACTCTCTCTGTGATGAAAGCTGATAGCTCTGGGTTACATAGACCCAACCATCTACGCTGTGTAATACCGTTTGTCTTGTTCTGGAAACGCTCTGGATATACCTGATACCACTCTTTTAGAACGT
>JAXJTR010000092.1:0-76484 GCA_036309465.1 Acutalibacteraceae bacterium | reverse complement strand
ACTTTCTCTGTCCACGCTTCTTTTACTGTTACAGTTTCATAATGTCCTTTTTCTTCTACTGTGATTGTTTTTGTACCGACTTGAATTTCTCTTGTTTCACTTCGATAACTTGCACCTACACCAGCTATCATATGTTCTCTTATATGTTTCATACAATCATCGGTTATATCTGCACCACAATCATTGCAAATTGTTCTCTGATGTTCTTCGTAAATTGGTTCTTCATAGGTATATTCTTCTTGGTCTACAACCCAAACCTTTTTTGTTTCAGCAGGGTGGTCTATATATTTGTATTCAGCCTCGTGCCAAACCTTTGTTGGCTTACTGGTTGTTGTACCTGTATTTGTTGTAGTGTTGCTTGTGCTTGGTTTACTGCTGGTATTACCAGTAGAACTATTACTTGTTGAGCTACTACTTGTTACTGTGGAACTAGTAGAGTTATTGCTACTTGGTTTACTGCTACTTGGTTTACTACTACTGTTGTTTTCAACCCTTGATGTTGTTGAAGAAGTTTTACTGCTTGCTGATGAAGAACTACTGGACTTCTTTTCAGTAACTTTTTCAGTTGGTTTTTCAGTTGATTTTACTGTTACCTTTTCTGTTGGAAGCTCTGTACTCTTTTCAGTATTTGCCTCGGTAGCTTTCTGTGTTGCTTTTTCGGTTACCTTCTCTGTAATTGCTTCGATAGCATTTGTTCCTATTTGTCCTGACGTCTTTTCTGTCTCTCGCTCTTTAGAATTTGTACAAGATACTAATGTCAATATTATTACAGCAATAATCATAACCGAAACTACTGTAACTATCCTTCGATGCCCTTTAGCTTTATTAAGCATTTCATTAAATGTTGTTTTTAACATTAATCTCACTCCCTATTTGATTTAATAATATTTTCTTGCTGTCAAGTCCAGTTAAACGTTTTTGTCTTAATACCATAAAATCTAATTCACTTGCCAATATGTCATCATAACCTATATTCAGAGAAAAATTTTTATTATAGAACTCTATAATTTTACTAAGTATATATAATGGTGGTTCATTTTTTCCTGTTTCGTAATAAGTATAGGTACTACGTTCTAAACCCAAATCACAAGCTATAGTTTTTTGGGATAATGAATATTTTTTACGTAATTTTTTCAAATTTCCCCTCAAGTAAGGATTTAATTCTGTTCTTGTTATCCTTATTTTATTTGTATTCATTACTATTTACACACCTCTTTGATAAATTATAATGCACGTCAATTATCTTATAAAACTTGGTTTATCGTAAATCCCTTTTTCATAAGGTTATCTATTTCATCCATTCTATTTTCAAGATTATTTGTAGTAATAAAAGCTTTAATATCCTTAGCCATTTTCTTTCTATCCCCTTATCTTTCACTACAGACTTAATTTATTGAAATTAAGTGTAATTAATTGAGTGTATTATAGCACATAAAACAAAACGCTTAATATCAACTTTTTCACACTTTTTATTTTATGCCATTTATATGCGTTTTTTTACATAAAATTAATACTTTTGACTGTGAGGATAATTATTTGTGTAGTTTTATTAAATACAATACAAACTCATTGAAGCTATCTTCACTCTAAAAACATTTTCACTTTTTTCACACTTTTTTGCCTTATGGCAAAAATACAATATCATTAAGTATAAAAATGCCCTCAAGAAATCTGTATCTTGAGGGCAAACGTCATTTAATAATTTTGGGATTTAATTTTTTTTTTACAAATAAAAATTAAACTAATAAGCACAATAAATACAATAAATATAATCTTTACTACATTTTCATAGTCTGAATTTTTTATTAGTGCATAGACAGACAGATGATTTGTTGTATATATATATTTACCATCTATGTATTCTGCGTTCATATCAATCTTTGTTCCATCATCTTTAATCCAAAACACTCTACAATTTTTCTCTGAGTTAGGGATTGAAATTTTGATTTCACTATTTGGCTGTATTATTTCACTATCTTCTAATAATGATATATCAAATTCTTTGATAGCATTATTTATGGTTATTGTTCTTTCGGTAACTCTTAACGATACATTATCATCAAATTTACCAACTACTGTAACACCAGTATTGATATCTATAAGCAGTTCTTCATCTTTTGTGACATTGTTATTTGATGAAACAAATTCAAATCCATTCTCTTCTGCATATATTTGTGCCACTGTGTTTTCATAACCATAAATTGTAAAATCTTTTACTTTCTCATCAGTATCTTGATAACCAAAAGCTAGATACCCAATTTTATTTACGGTTTTAGGTATCATTATTTTTTTTAAGTTCTTGCACCATAAAAATGCCCCACATCCAATTTCAGTAACACTTTTGGGAATTATTATTTCTTCCAAACTTTCACAAAAAGCAAATGTGTGTATAGGAATTTTTTTTATACCATTAGGTATAGTGACATTTTCCAATTTTTTGCATCCTGTAAAAATACCACCCCCAAAATCATTCACACTATCAGAAAGCGAAACACTCTTTAGATTTTTACAATAATGAAACGCTTCTCTACCTATAGACGTCACACTATTTGGAATAGTTACTTCTTTCAATTTATCACAATTACTAAAAGCGTGGAAACCTATGCTTATTACAGTGTTCGGTAATTCAATTTTTTCTAAAACTGAATTAGAGAAAGCATTTACTCCTATTTGTGTGACGCTATCTGGTATTTGAATTTCTCTAATTTTCACATCAAAACCTTCTGATATAACTACACCTTCACTTATAACTGGTTTACCAGATATTTCGGTAACAATAAATTCATTCCCTTTATATGAAACTTTTTCAGGTAAAGAAATGGTTAATTTTTTTATATTAGCACTGTTCTTTGGTTTAGCCAAAGAACCATCTTCATTACGAACCTTTATGTCTACACGACAACTATTTAAGGATACTTCACTTTTTGATTTAGCTACAAAATAAAAACAAGGTGCTATGTTTTCAAGTTTCTCATCATTGTTTTCAATATATTCAAATTCTGTTACAGAATTACAATTCTCATCAACATACCAAAATGTATCATCAACATCAACTTTTACTTTATGTAGCGTTTTAAATTTAGTATGAGGTAATCCGAATATATAATTATAATCATTATAATAGTCATCTCTCTCTAAGATTAGATTGTTTAAACTTGTTTTGTCTTTTTGAAAATACTGTTTAAATTTATTGTATGTTAGATGGTTTATATCTGTAAAATAATTTTTAATAGTATTCCACATACCTGAATATAGTACAGCAGTACAGTACTTATCTGCAAAATTGGTTGCATACCTTTGAAAATCAATATAACAAGAAAAACCGTTTATTAAATTAGTCGCTGTTTCTTCACTCCTATTTACTTCGTAATCATCCTTTATTTTATCCTTGGCATTTCTAACTTTATTATCTATTATGCTTAAAGTTAAAAGTCGTAATGTGTTTTCAGCTCTATCATTAGAATTAAACATCCAATCCAAACCAGCCGTACCAAGTTCAATAACAGAAAATGTTTCCTTTATAGTCCCTTTCTTTAATCCATCTAAAATTGATTTCCACGTTAATTTGATTAAGTTTTTTGATATAACATCCCATCCTTCATCAAAACATATCTTTGCATAACAGGCTTCCATTTTTGATAATATATCATCAACTGCGTTGCAAAGTTCAGGGTTATCTCTAGAAACAGCTTTTATTGATTTCAAATAGTTTACTTTACATTCGTTGACTTCTTCTAACGCTAATGCTTTTGATAAATTTTCATAATAATCCCATACCGAAGTTGAAAATTGATTAATATTATTCATTAGTCCAAAATACTTATTTAATTTTTTTATATATCCATATTGAGATGCGAATTTTTCTGCTTCTGCTATTGTTTGATTGTCTATTATATCTCTTAGTTGTTCTTGGTAATCCTTAGCAGTTATATCCACCATCTTACTGTATAGGTCAAATGAATATTTTGTAGATGTTTGCAGAAAATGTGATTTATAACCTTGGGTATTATCCGAATAAGCAAGATAATCCATTAATATAGCCTCATATATCAATTCCCTATATCTTTTATTTGTTAAAAATTCTCCATTTAATGATTGGTCTAATCTGTTCCAAAAAGCACTTAAAGTAACTAAGCCAGTATCTTCAACAACTGCATCACACAAATATTTATATGTATAATTTTCTAAAAATGCTCTAGAATAAATTCCATTACTATTATGTATATACTCTTTTTCTAATTTGTAATTGTATTGCTCACATACTTCACCCAATATTAAACTATCAGCAACAAACATTGACTGATGTATTTTATCACTAGGGTTAACAATCATATTATTCTTTGTAGATGCACTTGCAACCATAATTAAGTTTTCATAAAAAACAGTCGAACATAATAGTATTATAATTAATAACCAACAAACTATACGTACACATATTTTCTTGTCCATCATAATTAAAATTCTCCTTATACTAAAAGCTTCTTACAATCTTATACACTTATAAGTCTTACAATAAAATTATACTATACAAATATAGAAATTCAACAATAAATAATCTTATCTTATTTATTGTATTAAAAGGACACATTAGTTCCTCACTAATGTGTCCACTTCTTATTCCTTATTCCAGCTCATCAAGTATTGCAGATAAATCAATATAGTCGGTTATTGCTAAATGGTCGAAATAATTTTCATTCTTTTGTATGTAAAATACCACTGACAACCATTTCCCACCTACTCCATACTCTCCTCTTTCATAAGTGAATTTAATATCTGTATGTAACTCTAATGCCTTCTGGCAACTATCTAAAACTCTTGCTTTAAAGTTGTTCCAACGAATATACTCTTTATTTCCAATGTTTAGATAACTTCGTAAGTCTGAAACTTTTATTTCAACCCTACCATTTTTTTCTTGACTTTTAAGAAGTTCATACATTAAAACTTGATTTGCAGACTTGCAACTAAGAGCGTTCCATAACTCATACTTCAAATATCTACCTCTAATGTTAAACATTAAAGGCAACGCATCATCTGATGCTTCAATCTCAATAAACCATTTGTCATTCTTGTTTTTGTATACCCTACAACGCTTAAATAAGGTAAACGCAACATACCCACCATCTTCACTTGGTTGATTATACACTTTACAAAGCAAACTATTTGTTACCTGTTGGAAATGATGAATATTCATCCTTCCCAAATTCATTATTTTTTGGAAATCTTCAAGAGGAAAGGTTACTTTTTTAGTACTCTCATCTTTTGAATTAATTTTAGCCAAATATATACTTAAAAATCGAAGCTCTTGTAGTGTCATACCTGTTAAGCGAATTTTATTTAATGCACAACTTTTTTCAACTATCTCATTGCCTTCGATACTCATTTGTATTCACTCATCTTTCTTTGCAAATGAATGTAGTCATTAAATTTTACGATTTTCATTTCCTGTATTATTTCAAATCAATATTATATTCGTGGCTCACACTATCTTCTGGTACGTACAAAATATAATAAGCTATTTCGTAAGATTTTTCTTCTGTTTGTTGTTCTTCAAGTTTTTGAGTCACTAAATCAGGAAAGGTAAACCAAAATAACTCTCCACTGAAATGCTCTGGAACTTTTGTTTCTTCATAATACACATAAGTATCAATACGAGGTTTACCATCAGTAATGTATTTTATTTTTGTATCCGTAGCTTTAATCTTATCAGGAACAAGAGTGTCATTTTCCTTTTTCATAAAATAGTAATAATATTCTGTATTCTCTTGACCTTTAGTGTAAAACAGATTGCCCGAAAATTCGCCTGTTACATCTCTGTTATCTTCCATATTTTCAATTTCTTTACTAGAGTGTAAAATCTCTGTTTCTGAATACTGAGGTTTAATTAACGCCGCCATTGTAAATGAACCAACCAGTCCACCGACAATAGATAGAAACATACATAATATTGCTGTTATAGTAATTTTGATACCAAGTTCTCTTCCCCTGATATACATAATCAAACCGATTGCAACTGATAATGCACTAATTACCGCTAATATTTGCCAAATCATAATAACTTCTCCTTTAATTTTCAATTTTTAATATCGTATCTGTAAGGGTGATGAGCTTGTCGGCTGAATTTCGATTTCAGAAAAATAGCAATTAACACTACATTCATCAGAATAGCTGGAGTTAATATCGTTGTTAAACCAGATTTCCATACCTTTATTGAAAAGTGTTTCTGCCATTGATGTATCCAGCGAACTAATGTAATGCTCTTTAAATGGTGTCCACATTATATCGTGTTCTTGAAAATATTCTGCCATTCCGTTTGAGTTCTCTTTCATCAGTTCATACTGTTTTATAGGAGCAACCTTGCTCATAAGACAGTAAGTGTTTTCGGAATATGTATTCTGAACAAAATGAGGTGTATAAGCAACAGTGAATACACCTTTTTTATCTTTTTCGGTATATTCCCAAACACAAATAATGTTCTCAATACTACTTAACTCTTCAAAATCATCGAAAAGAAGCACTATTCCTCGCTTAGATATTCTTTGCTTGTTTCTCATACTGAGTTTATAATATGCTTTATTTGGATAAGGTTGTCTAACCTTATATGTAGGTATTTCAAGATGAGATTTATTTTTTAACGAAACGATTATTTGAGCGTTTATACTGTCATTAATATATGGAAAGAAAAATATAAAATTCAAGTAAAGTTTCAGTTTATTGTTTATACTTTCCTCATCAAAATGTGGATACATTAGTTTTAATTCCGATATATCTTCACTACTCATTTATCATATCTCCTTTACTATCAAGTTTCAAAATCATCATTACATAATAGCCGATTAAGTTCACTCTCTTGATTTTAATAATATCATTATGTAACTACATTGTCAACACTATGTAGTCAATCAATACAGATGTATTTAATTGGTCTATTTATTTACAAACCGCAAGCCTGTTTTTTCAAGCTTGCGGTTTGAACTAAATATATGTAGGAGGTAGTTGTTAACGTGCTTTCTTTACTAGACGTATAATAGTTCCTCTAACCAATACTCTCGCTTTATCTATTGAATTTACCGAAATCAATAGTTTATCACCTTTACTTGCAGGTGGCATTTCATTACTTCCGTAACAACGAGCAATAGCACCGTTTGGAAGATAAAGAGTATAAATACCATTATCAGAAGCAGATGCTACCGTTCCCATTACAGACATACCAGTTTTATAACACTCGCAAAGTACCAATCTGTTTTGATTGTGAACCTCTTGCGAACGTGCAGTTATCTGTACTTTACGATATGTCTCTATCATTTTTTCCATTGAGGTATCATCAAATTCCTCTAAACCGTTAATAGAAGTAACAACTACTGGAAGCTTATCACCCACTGAATAGCTTTCAGTTAGACTTTCTACACTTCTTTTAACATTGCTCTGAGATATTCTGGCTTCTACTCCGCAGACATCAACTATAAGCATATTATCTGTTACAACAACAATATCTGAGTTTATTGTTGTTCCAACATTAATTTTTCTAGTAGACGCACCTAAATAAAAATTCCTTACTCTACGAGCATCCGCCCTTTCTTTACTTCCTAGTACTGTACCACTTTCTAAACTGGCAACTATTTCAAATCTAACAGTAGAACCAATTCGTTGAGACACTCTTTTTTCGTATGCTTTGTTTACCAGAGCAACAAGTTGATTTTCTTTCAGGTCAGGACTGCCCTTTAATAACTGATTTCTCAAACTTGTTTCAAATGCCTTTGTTTGAATATTTGTATTATTAATATGTATATAGATAATGCTGTTATTGTGGTTAACCATTAAGAAAACACCGATTTTGGTTCGATACACACCATCTATTCTGCCTATTAGAATTTTATGGTGAATAAAAGCATCTCTTAAAGAAATTTCTTGTGCAGATAATTCGCTTTCTCTCTTTGGCGAACCATCATTATTATAGAAGTCAATAGGAACAAATTTATTTTTCTCTATTTTACTCTCGATATTATCATTAATTTCCTCTACATTCATTTTTGCCTTATCGGAATTTTCATTATCTGTATCGTTTGGCATCATTTCTATCGTTTTAATAATATCATCTAAATTCGCTTTACTTATTTCTGGTTCATCAATGTTATCATCAACCGCTATTATTGTATCTTCGTTCATAATTAATATTCTCCTTTTTGTAACAATAAATTGTATTATCAATATTATTATAACACAACTTATATAAAGAAGAATTTCAACTTTTTCACACTTTTGCTTGTTTTCTAATATATTATATTAACTAATATTTGATAAATCTTGACATTAATTTGTTGTAGTGTTAAACTATTACTCATAAAATGCGAAAAGCACCGATTGCTCGGTGCTGAATAAAACAACAAAATAAATTAGTTCTCGCCAAAGAATTAATTTACCAAACAAAACTCTCGCCAAAGAATTTTGTTTGACTAAAACCTGTAAAATTGAATAATTAACAACTAAGAATTTAGTTTGTAAGAATTTATAAGAATTTAGTTTGTAATAATTTAGTTTGTAATAATTTAGCTTGCAATAATTTAGCTTGTAATAATTTAGCTTGCAATAATTTAGCTTGCAATAATTTAGTTTGTTTGAAAATTAAATTATTGACAAAATAATTTAGTTTACAAATCAAAAATTAAAAATCCAATATTCAATATTCAATAACTTACAATGGTTTTAGTTTGTTTATTATTGGAAACACCCAAGCAGATTGGCTTGTGTATCCCATTTGTTAACTATAATTATACTACAACTATACTTTGTTGTCAATGAATATTTGCAAATGAATGTAGTCAATTAAATACTTCATTGCAAATGAATGTAGTCAATTAGAAAAAAATTTGTAGTGTAATTATAATCATTAAATATCAAAAAAGTTATTATCAAAATTCATACTAAAAAATTAATTTTGATAATGGCTTGGTTTTGTTTACCCTTTTTGTAGGAAAATTAAGCAATAATCAATTATCTATGAGCTACACGATACTTGTATTTTGAAAAAAATACAAGTGTGATGGCTTGGTTTTGTGCAACCATTTTTAGACGTTATGTAATATAAAAGAAAGAGGTTATACTTATGGCGGTACTGGATGCAAAGTTTATTAAATTCCCTGTTCGATTGTTTTATGATTACTGTTATCTTTCAATAGAAGCTCGTTATTTATTCGCTTTCTTATTAGATAGATACTGTTTATCAAAAACTAAAAAAATGATGGATAAGGATAAAAATATATTTCTTATTTGTTCTCAAAGTGAAGTAACAAAGATATTAAAAATTGGAGATAACAAGGCAATATCTTTATTTAAAGAACTAGAAAAGAGTAATCTAATAACTAGAAAAAGACAAGGATATGGACAACCAGCTCGCATTTATATTAATGACACTATGGCAAAATGTTCATTTGTAAAAATTCCAAAACAATTTTCGGAAAAAGAAACAAAGTTAACAATAGGGGAAATGCTATTGTTATACTTATTGAAAAACAGACTTGAAAAATCAATTTCAAATAACTGGGTAGATAATAACAATGAAGTATATGTTTCTTTTAAGCAAATAAAAATTGCCGAGATTTTTAATATCGGCAAGAAAAAGGTTATTCAGATGTTTAAATCATTAGTAAGCAATAAATTTATAAGAACAGTTAGATATGGAAACGGCAAACCATCAAGAATATATTTTATTAATGATAATAGCACAAACTCAAATGAAAAAAAGGACGAAGAAAAACATTCAAGTAACAAAGAGATGTTTAATTTTGACACCACCTATACTACGAAAAATGAACCATCTAAGATATTTGATTTTGACACCACCTATACTAATACTAAGACTGAGATAAATAATACTGAGTTAACTATCTCTATTTCCGAAGTGAAAAAACAAATTAATTATAAATATCTAGAGAGCAGAAATAATAACAGGCTGTTAAATTTTATTGTTTTACTACTTGCTAATTTCTATATAAATCATAATAAAAAAGATATATACATTCAGGGAATAAAAATACCATTTGTTGAAGTAAAAAAAGCTCTGAACCAGCTTCGTTCAGAGCATATAGAGAAGATTATCAATACAGTAAATCACAAAAAAATTATTAATTTAAGACAATATATAATCACTTGTTTATACACACAAGGGGTAAGTATACCTTGTTGTCAATTATCAGCAGGGACAGGGACAAGCTATGATATAACTGCATTTGATAGATATGATATTTTCGATTAAATATTATTCTTTTATTATATATTTTGCAGGGGAAGGACTAATTTTATCATCATTACGGTAGTTAATTCTAGGTGGAACAAATTTAATAACCTTGTCTTTACCAAATCTTTGGTAATAACCTCTTACGAACCAACTTTTTTTGTGATAATGGTATTTTTTTAATATTTGTTGGTTTCGTTTGTTTGTTTCGTCATTAATAGTATATTTAGTTTTCTTTGAAATCAATTTAATAGTTTGAGAGTACCCTTTATTATGATTTTTTTTATAGTTGCCAGATTTGTCTGTTGAACGTTTAAGTTCGGATGCTGTTGCTTCCTTATATTCAACATCTGGATTATATGTTAACATATAATGAGATACTACTCTCACTAAATAAAACATATCATTCACGATTTTTTCTGTATTTTCTTCGGTAGACAAGGATTTATCAAAATTATCTTTAAAATAGTTTTCACTAAAAGAAACAATTTTTATATCATAAGCAGAATTTTCGCACTTATATTCTAGCTCGACATTAATTCTCTTTTTATATTGTATACCATCAAAATATATCAACGTTAATCTTGTGGCTGATAAGTATTTAACATAATATATTTCAACAAAATCGTGTCGTACTTCTCCAATCATATTCTGTATTGCTTTGTTTATGTGAGCATCTGCTTTTTCTTTATCAGTGTTAGGAAAAATAATGCCTTCTTCAATAAGACAAGCTTTCATATCATTATATATTTTGTTGTGTATTTTTACGGAAATAATAAATTCACCAAATAATGGTGGAACTAATTTTCCGTTAGTTTCGTTAATCATTTTACTCCAAATTTTATTAAGAAAATTACTATCTATTTCAATATTTGTTTTTTTTAGTGCGTTTTTTATTGATATATTGTTTTCCATTTGTACCTCTTTTTAAAGAAAAAACAAACAGCAAATAATCACTGTTTGTTTTTCCATCTATATGTAAAAATTGTACTTGTAAGCATTTTTAGTATAAGCATATTATACCAAAAAAATGAAAGGTTGTAAATATTAAATTCTGCGTATCAAAAAAATATTTCTTGATTTTCACAGTTTATATTGCTTTTTAGTTCCGAATATGGTACAATTTGTAACATAGGGGGGATATGATGTTTGTATCTCAAGAATACACAGCTTATTCGTGTAAAGAAATGAAAAATATTGAAAACAGATTAGAAAAGGAAAGTTATCTTTTAATCGAAGAAACAGAATTTTGTAGATACTATAAAAACAATATTGGAGTAAAAGCTTGTATTTATTTGAAGTATTAATATCCAACAATAAAAATAAAAATTTGCCACCGTGTCAAGTGTAAAGGAGATTATTTATGAGTAGAATAGCAGTAAAATATGTAGGGAAACCTTTAGAAGTCGTAGACGTTGCATCAGAACAATATCGTTCAGAATTGTGTGAGAAATACATAGGTAAGGGGAATTATTTAGAGTTTGTAAGAATTAGTTCAGACATATATATGGCTGTTGATGAAGAAGGATTATGTAAGAATTTAGAACATAATTTTTATCTTAATGTTGTTAATTCTCCGTTTTCTATTCAAAAAATAGTTGGTACTGCCGTGTTCGTGCGAACTAAGCCAATTAATGGGGCTGATGAACTGTGGGATTATGAAGTAGAGAGTTTAACAGATGATGATATTATTGTTATAAAAGAAATGCTAAAAAAAGAATACCAAGAAGATTTGGATAAAGATTTTGGATGTGTTTTTAACCGTAATCCATTTATCTCAGATAGCTTTTAATTAATTGACTACATTTATTTGCATTAAGTTTGTCAAAGGGTTTACTATTTATAACAGATGTGCAATTAAATTATTATTTGAATAGGAGTTTAATATGACGACCGATAAAGAAATATTAAAGACTAAAATTACATTGTATGAAATGTATAATGGAACATTAGAAAAAGGATATTTTTCATCTTTAAGATATTATATGTTGGCTGATAAAAAAATTGTGATATTACGAGCTGACAGTGGAGTATGCTATATATGTCAAATGGTATCTTCATCCACCACTAAGGAATATTTTTTGATAGATGGTAACGAAGATGATAAAAATTTCGTAAACATATTGGTTTGTGGTACAACAGACGAGTTTTTTAATGAAGTTATAAGCGAACTGAATGAGAACTTTAATAAGTATTTATCCAAGATGATTTAGAAATATTATTTATTTTGAAAGAGATTAATTTAATTGACTACATTTATTTGCATCAAATTTGTAATATATTTTTGAAAGCCACAGAAAGGATATTGCTATGAAGGTATTCGGAGAGGAAATTACAAAGGAGCAATTAAATCTTTATTTTGAAGAAAAAGAAATTCTTTATAAAGATTATAAATCGAAAGATATAGTTTTCTTAACTCGCTCCTATAACTTCTTCACAAAAAAGCCTAATTCATACAACGCTGAAAAGAAAACAATAGTAGTTTATGTGCCAAGACAAAATGTTATTGATTTAGCAAATAAAATACTTGACGAAACAAAAGAACGTATTGAAAAATCTTGTGATAATAAGGAATACATAAGAGAGGAATATTTGCGTTTTTGCGAAAATTTTACAACTGAAAAATTTATGATGTTGCTAGTAGGAAAACTAGAATATGCTGGTATATTTTTTAACATACATACTATAGAGCTTGCAAAAGAGTTCAGAGCATTTTATGAAAAGACAAAAAAATAATAGCTTTATTTTTTTAATAAAAAGAAGCTGTCGCAAATTCTAAGAATTGCGACAGCTTTTTTGTTACTTTTTATTAATTATATATTGAGTACGGACGGTAGCGTAAGCTATCATATAGTTTTCTAATTCCTTTACGAAATAATTAAAATCGTCATAGGATACAGGTATTCTTATTGTTTTCTCAGGTTTTCCTTCAGGAATAATGATGCCAGATTTATTGTCAGTATGTGCCTTAAATTCGTAGGCACATATAACAAATGGATATTTGTTACCAGCACTAATGTCGAAGTATCTGGATATTGCTTTTCCATCAGAACGATTAGCCTTTGCTTCGTTTACTCCACCCATATTGCTTTTGAATACAGGTTTAGGGAAGTTACTGTTATTTGCTTTAGCTTCATTTAATGAGGCTACTATTTTTTGGTCAAAAACATTTCGGTTAAATTCACTTACCAATAATGAGGCTGATTTGAAATCTAAATACATCTCAATGTTGTCTAATAGCTTATAGCTATTATCGTGTTCAACGAAAGAAAGATGAAATCTCTTTATGCTTAAAGTATCACTTTTTACTTTAACAAAGTTTTTATTGGTATGAATTGACATTATTTCGTTTTCATCTCCACGTACTTCAAATCCATTATTTGATTTTGACTGTGTGGAAGCATTGTTCTGTTTAGTTCCTGTGGCGTTAGATGCAACAGGGACTGGTGCAGTCGGTGCTGGATTAGTTTTATTTGTATTTGCTGGAACTCTTTTATTCTTAAAAATATCATTCATACTGTTTCTCCTTGATTACGAAAAGATAAATCTGCTGTCTATACTAACTCTTGACCAGTAACTTTTTTTACTGACTTTGTTGATATACCAACTATAGTCGTTATCACTGATTGATAACCAAGCCTGTTTTTTCTGGGTATCTATGTTGTTTTCGACGATTTTATTTTTATATTCGTTAACCAGCTCGTCGTACTGGTCTTTCATATCTTTAATTGCTCTTCCAAGGTTAGTATATGGTTGACTATAAACAGATGTACCGTTTACAAGGTGATTAAGTACATAACAAGGTGTTTTCTTTTTACCATTCATAATGTTTCTTCCTTTTTATTAATTTTTGTTGTTGCAATATTATTTTTTAGTCTGCTACTTAGTAAAATGTTTTTTCTAGCAGAGAAGTTTAATTCGGTTATAGCCTCACTGAATAAATGAGAGTATGTGCCTACTAAATATTTAGTTTTTTTATTGTTTTTAATCTCTGATATTAAAAAATTAAAATAATCAAGTAATAAGTCTGCTATTATAAATTCCTTGTTACGGAAGTAGCTAATAACGCTCATAATGTAAGATATATTAGTTAGCTCATAAGCTATAGCTAGATATTCGTAACACATAGTTTTATTGCCATTCAATCTAATTCTTTGGCGTTCTACTGATATTATTTCATTAAGCATACGTTGGCTAATGTCTTTGTTTTCAATAATAGGCTTATATAGTTGATTAATTAATTTAGCATATTGAGTACAATCAATTTCTGCTATTTTCATCTTATCTATAGCACTAGTGATTTTTTGAACAGGCATTATTCACCATTCTTTCCTAATTAACAATAGAAAAAACATCATTTACCTTTTAAGATAAATGATGTTTTTGGTATAGCTATAAAATAGCAAATTAGTATTCAGAAAGTAGATTGAAATAATCTTTATTTGATAACAAATTGTTTGTTTCAATTAGCTCATTCTCAATATGTCGCAAATAAACGGCAGATGATGAGTTGTTATCTAATTGAATATTTGAAAATTCTTTAATTAGTGGACGTCCACAGTAAAAATCAAGAGATAATACTGAGAAGGTGTTGATTTTGTCAACGATTTCTTGGATGGAAGCAAAATGTTCTGCAATGTTTGATGTGATTGCCCAAAAGCAAGCACTCTCAGGTACATTAGCATAGGTGGTAATTGTACCGAAATTTTTTGTCTGCACTTCAAAAAGTGCATCGTTAGAAGTAAATCCTTCGGCATTTTTAACGAGTTTTAATTTAACACTCTCAGTAGAATACAATTTATTTAAAGCATTTACCCAGATTTCGTTGTTGTCGCTTGTATCAGTTGCAGTTTCTAAGAAAACATTAATTTGTTGTTGTGTCCAATTCTGTAACTTAGCTATTCTTGTTATCCAGCTTTTGTTTTCGTTCATATTCAAACCTCTTTCTTAGTTTTGATTAATCATATTTTTGATTTCATTATAAGTTCTTTCATAGTTGAAATTATGTTTGTTATTTAAAGAACATATATCCCAATCGTGTTGTGCAGATTGATATTTTTTTACTGCTTCTGCAAAGACAAGTGCTTTGTTCGTTATTATTGTAGCAGATGTATAAAGCATTTGTATAAATGCTTTTATTATTTCAGATGGTGTTAATGTTTCATCTAAAGATAATATTTTGTCATATTTGATATGTTTTATAGCTACCTCTTGAATTTTAGTATCTGTTGGAGTTGTTTGGGAACGTAAAGGTGTTATAACCTCAATACACTTGTTTGAAGGAAGATTATATATAACTGTTTTAATGTATTCTATATTATCTAAGTCATATATAATCCCTAAAGATGAACCGTTTTGCCATTGTGTATGTATTGTTCCTATGTCATCAATGTGATTAATGATACCGTATGTTCCAGATGGTGGGGCTTGTTTATCGTCCATAGCTATAAGTCGAACAAGTGTCCCTTCCATAATAACACTTTTTATTTTATCATTCAATAAAATTCCTTCTTTCTTGATTACAAATAAAAAACACCTATTTCGCTTTTATAAATACTAAGGAAATAAGTGGGATTTCTAAAAATATTGATAATAATATAATTTTTGCGTTTAGTTTATTTTTTAAGCATCTCTTTAGCTTTTTCTTTAATATTTGCTGGTGCTGTTGATATTTGCAAGACTGCTATACAGACACCATCCCAAAACGCTTTTTCGTTTGTCGCTGGAGTTATATTATACTTGTCCATATAGGCGAGTATTTTCTCCTTGTTAAAACTGAAAAGTGCAGTGTTTCGGTCGTTTTCAAATTCATCTAATGATTTATCAATCATAGCACATTCCTCACAGTCAAATATTGGTGGTTTAATTGATTGCAAAATATTTGTGCTTCTTGTTCATCTGCAAAAGTATATATGTTATCATTTTTATCGGTATGATATTCATAATTACCCTTGTTATCTCTTTTGTATATAACATAGTTATATTCACCTTCTTCGTCTTTGTAAAAAGGTGTACCGTAGCTATTAACTCCGACTAAATAGGGAGAGATAATTTTTGGTTCTTGCAATTTATTTTGCCTCCTTTTATTTTATAATTTCAAGCTCATATAATATCTTATTTGTTTTGTAATAAGTTTTTTTAGTAAGTTTATAAAGCATTGAATTTATACATTTTATTTAAGAGAATTTTTTCTCTATAATTAATGATGCTTTTATTGCAATCATATATGTTAGTAGGGCAATTAGAGTATAAATAATAAATCCGATAATGACCATTTCAATGAACATATTATATCACCTCTTTAATCTTTCTCTAAATTAATTTCTGTTGTTGTTTTGCTACTGACCTAATGTAGCTATTATCCTTTCTTTAAAATATAAAAAAACACATACTCTGAAAAAGCCAATATTAATGGCAATTACAAAAGTATGTGTTTATCCCAAAGGTTATAAATTAGTGCATAGCACTTAGCGTTAAACATAAGTTTAATGCTCTCTACTTGTACAGTAGAGTTTCCAAATGTGTTTTTATCAAAAATGATAAGCTTCACACACGTGCTGTTCTTCGTTGAGAACAGATAATAAGTTTTATATTTTAATAAAACCACAATAACTAATAACAAGATTATAACATAAACTACTTATATTAGCAATAGTTAATTTTTTTGCCATAAGGCAAAAAAGCGTGAAAAAGATGAATATTTTTTATGAGCGTGTTTAAAGTTGAAAAATATGCCAAAAATAAGAATGATTATTATTTTTTTGCCATACGGCAAAAAAATGTGAAAAAGATGAATTTTTATTTAATAATAGCCGTTATCAGATGTATTAATAACGGCTATTTGAAATGTTTTTTACAATTCCCAATCATTATTTATATCAGGTTGTTTTTCTGAGTATAAGCTTGCAATGTTACTCGAATATTCGCAGGCTGTTGAGTTGGGATTGGTTGTTGTTTTTGTGGGCAAGGTTGAATTGTCAGTTCGCTTTTTTTTAGGTACAGGAATACCTAATTTATTTCTTATTTCTTCCTCTAAAATTTTCGTTTGTGAGTGTTCTTGTTGTGAGGCAGGGGGAAATGGGATAGTAGGAGTATCGTTTGTTATGCTTAATTTGTTCTTAATTTTTGTTTCAAGAGCAGTATTGATTTGCTGTTCTGATGGATGAGGTTGATTGTCCAGTGATTGTTTGGCTTCTCGTTCAATAGCTCGTTTTTCAATTCTTCTTGTTTGACTATTATTATCAGCACAAGCGGATGAATTTTGTGTAGAATTTGAAGTAGGTGTATTTTCGTTTATTTTTATATCTGTTAATAGCTCAAGCCCATTGTATGTTCTAACAGGGATATGTTTTTTTGCGTTAATAGGTTTGCTGTATTTGCTATCAGGATGATTAACACTGTCATATTTATAACATTTAAGGACTTGATTTCCTCTTACTCGTATTAGTTGCATATCTATTGGGAGAGATAGAATTTCGCCTACAGTATAAACCATTCTCTTTCCAGTGGAGTAGCTTTCCCCAATACGTACTTGATTAAGTGCTGACATTTTGCTATCGCCTTGTTGAGATATGGTTGCCTCACCTGTTAAATCAGAAACATATTTTGCTGTTACTGTATCATTTGCACCTAGAAATACAAGGACATCACAAGCACTTGCAATTTCTATGTGTCTATCGTCATCATAACGATTAGCGAATTGCGGAATATCTTGAATTATAATAATTGAACATATACCTCTTGAACGAATTGTAGAGATTTTGTTAGTATAATCTGGAATTTCTCCTGAGTTACAAAATTCATCTCCTAATACGCTAACTTTAACTGGAAGTACCAATTCATCTGTTGCATCTGCTAACGCTACTAAATCAATATGCAGTAATGTCATAAAAAGAGAAGTGTAAACTTTATATGTAAGTGATTGGTCTGGAAAACGAAGAAAGATTATAGTTGGAGTTAATCCCAAATCAGTAGTTGATATTGTATTAGTCGATAGTATTCCTTGTAATTCCTTTGATTGAAGAAGTTGTAGACGGATTAATAATCCTTGTAAGAAGTTTGAGCAGTTTTTCTTACTCGCTTCTCCTTTGTAGAAACTGAACCACGCTAATTTTGCAGGAGAACCAATTTCGAGTTCACTGAATAGTTTGTCTAATTGTGATAGGTTATATGATATTAATAGATTGTATATGTATGGAAGTGTTTTGTTTTCATCAGGAATATTGTCATTAAGACAAACATATTGAATAAGTGCTGTTAATAGTAATTGTTCACCATCATCATAAAATTTTTCTCCTTTTCCATCGGTAGTGTTTTTTATGATAATATCACATATCTGTTGTGTTTTTTCTATTGAATTACAATTAGCAAGTGGGTTCCAACCGTCCGAGTTTGATAAATCACAAAAATTAAGAATGTATACAGAATAACCTATACTTCTAGCCATTTCTGAATATTGCGAATACAAAGAACCTTTGGTATCAATGCAAACAATACTTTCTTTTCTTCTTAGGCATTGTAAAACATAAGTATTAGCAAGACATCTTGTTTTCATTGTTCCTGGCGAGCCGATAACAAATATATTTGGATTGTAATAGCTATCTTTAGCCCAAGTTATAAGTCTACCTCGTTCTCCTGATGGAGTTATTTCTTGTCCTAATATAGTTTGATTTCCATATACATTAATGGGAATGTTTTCTTTATTAGTTCTTTGTGACCTGTTCAGAATATGTTTTTTACTTTCTTTATAAACTTTCGCTAGAGCTTCCTTATCATTTTTCATACAACCTTCTGATATTGAAATTCCGTTTGGTAACTCATTGTTTTTGTTGTTAGGGTCTTTGTTCCATATTTCAAGAAGATGGTAGTTTGTATTTAATGAGTTATACCATTCTTGTTGTTCGTTTAATTCTTGGGGTGTCATTTGATGCCTGATGTTTATGGGGGCTTTATTGGATGGAAGTAAATTTTTTATCACTGTGGAAATAACACTATTGTTATTTTCGTCTTTATAATTGTATGAAGCTAATTCTTCTATACTTGGAATGTTATTTGTTTCGGTTAAATGAAAAACTCTCTCCATTTCAGGAATAGACATTATTCTGTTTGTGCCAAAATCTCCTTTTTCGGAATAAAAAAAACCTCTATCGTCTGATGTGCCTTTTTTTGAAAAGCCTTTATTCGCTTCCCCTAATTCTATCATTTTTAGAGAGATGATAACAACAATAAATATGGATACAATCCATAAATATTTACTATGTTCTAGGTTGAACGCATAGAAAAGACAATTAAAAATATCGTAGTTAATATCTTCAATCTTTAATTGTTCTTGTATCAGTAATATTCCTTGCGTTATTAATCCAATTAGATACGCAGTTGTTAATAGTATTCCGACAAATGCAAAGATTTTTTTAGATTTTTTCATTTTAGTTTTATCTAAATGTTGTCCTTGTCTAAATGTTTCATTTTTTATTTCATTTATTTTTTCTTTACTATTTCCTTTGATATTTTCCAAATCAATCATAAGTATTTAACCTCTTTTATTTATAATTTAATGAAGTTATTTTATCATAAAATTCCTTTGTTTATTTTCATATTTTTCACACTTATCTTAATAGTTCCTCATATTGTTCTATGTTAGTATTAAAATCTACAGTGTAAATCTGTGCGTTATCAAGTTTATGTTTCTTTAATATTTGCTCCATTAAGGGGACTAAATGCTGGTAAGTACCTATATACATTTTGAGATTAGTTAATCCTAATTTGTTTATTGCTTTTATTTCTTTAACGGCTTTGGTTATAGTATGAGTTGCACTAGAAAGATTTAAGAAAAAAGGGTTATTATTTAGAATTCTGTCAGCATTGCACAGTATGCAGTTAGTATCTGCACTGGTTACAGGGCGAGTTTTATTTTGAAAGATTGAAGTTATTGTAGATGTAAAAGTAGGTTCTCGAATTATCCTTTTGAATACTTCAAGAGAAGTATTATCAAATACTTGGATTATATCTGAACTGTGTTTTATTTTGTCAGTTAAGAATAATCTTAAATTGTTAATGTAGTTAGAGTTTGTATTTTCTTTGCTTTGATTAGTCCATTTTTGAAATGAATTATTATGATAATATACTAATATTTTGACTTTTGTGTTTTTGCCCCAATAGTAATAGCACATATTCTGTAATGTGCTAAACATTTTTTCTTCATTTGATTTATAAAGTTTAGTTGTATCGTTAATAACGTATGTGATGTACATTGTATCTAAAGCGAAAAATAGACCTTTGAATATACTGCTTTGGATTTGTACCATTTCTTTTCCGCAATACTCATCTAAGATTTCTTTTTTTGTGTAAAATATATTTTTTGCCTCAAAGTCCTTTTCAGTTAGCTCACTTAACATAGGCTTTGTATTAGAAGAAATAAGAGTGTTGCAAGAATGAATATGGATTATTAAATCAGCAAGTCCCTGTTTCTTTTTTCGGTTGTTTTCAATATTACGAAATTTATAATCTTTGTTTTGTTCATATAACAGAGGTGAGATAGTTTTTAATTTTTCCATTCCTTGTGATGTAAGAGTATAACTTTTAATTCCGTGGCTATTATGGACAATGATGTCCTTATTAGTTCGTAGTCTATAAAGTGTAGTGCTTAATGTGCTTAATGGATAATATTGAGAAAGAGTATCTTTAATTGTGGAATAAAAGAGTTCTTGTGATATTCCTATAAGAAGTATGATGTATTTGGAAAGGGGTAAAGAATTAAAATTTAGTAGGTTCTCGTCAATTACAGTGGTTTGACTTTTTTTGGCTGTTAGGTGTTTTTCCATAGTTTTATTCTCCCAATAAATAAAGTTAGTGGATTGGTGTATAGCTTTTCCCATAGGTTTGCACCTTTTTGAGTGTTAAAAATTATAATAAATCCCAATAATAAGCGAAAAATCAAATATGTATTTTTGTTCAAAAAATTTTTTGCAAAAAAGTGGATTTTTGAACAAAAAATATTACCGAAAAACGATAAAAAAGCACCGTAAAACAATATGAAATTTACGGTGCTTTTGTTACATATATATTAGCATTTATAATAGTATTTATCAATAATTAAATTAGGTTTAATTTTAAGAAATCTGCTAAATTTTTGTTTGAATTATCTGAATTATCAATGATATAAAGTATCGTGCAGTCAGATGGAGTAGTATCAATTAAATTTATTCCTTTGGCTGTGAGTAGTTGAGGAATACCTAAGTAGTGATGAAGGTTGATGTAAGCAGGACTATCATCTGGTATAAAAGAAGGCACTAGATTATTTATTAGGTAATGAGGAAATCGGTGGTCGTGGTCTGCGTAGTTGCTTTTGTTATAACAAACATACTGTATTAGGATGTCAGCTTTACTAAATTGTCTAATTCTGTTTTTGTTTATGTTTATAAGGTGATTAATAACTTCCTTTATTAATTGTTTATGTTCAAGTTGTGGAGCATCTAACATAGAAGCAGAACGGTAGGGGATAGAAGGAAGAAATAATTGGTAAACATACTCATTGATAATGTTTAATGAGTATTTATTTATTTCTTTATAATCAACAGACAATGGCAATGTATCAATACTATTATTATGATATGAATTGTGATAGAACTCATACTGGCTACGGTTTAAAGCTAGGTTAATAGCTCTTACTTTTTTGTTGATACCATTTACTAATTCGTTAATATTATTCATATTAACACCATCATCAGTTAGTTGCTCTGATAGTATTTGAATTATTTGTTCAGTTTCTTTCGAGAGAGTTAATAAAGGAGCTATATTAATGTGTGTGTTGTTTGATAGTAAAGAAGTATTTGAACTTTTTGAAAAGGTGTCACAAGAGTTATCATTATACAAGTCAAATACGGAATTAGTTTGCAACCAGCTCACCACCTCTTACTCTGTATCTTTTGGTTATAAATGGGTTATCATAATCATCAGGGGTAATGGGTTTAATGAACACTGAATGTAGTGCATCCTTAAATCCTAAATTATCTGCTTGTTTGTATGCTTCTGGAAATTCCTTTATATCATCTAAGAGAAGTATTAATTTTTCATCTTTGCAACAAGTAAGGAGAAAACTGCGAAAAGCAAACTTGTTATAAATTTCAGCATCTAATGTTAAACCGTATGTTTTATTTAAAGGAAGATAACTAAAACATAAACGATTTCCAGCTTCTGAGAGCATAAATAATGATGGTTCAAAGCTAGTTAGGGTTGTATCTATGTGTTTAGGTTTTGTGTTGTTGTATTTAAGAAAATTAATAATTTTTGCATAACACCTAAATACAGGTATTTGCTTATTTATAGTTGTATCTTTTATATTAACACCTGATAGTGAGTAACCTAAGTTTTTGTGATATACAATATAGTTGTTTTGCTCAAGCTTCTTAACAGTTCTTTCAAATGTATTGCAATCACCAATTTGTGTATCTGTGGCAAGCCCTTTTAGTTCATCATAAGATAAACAATAAAAATTTCTTAATAATTCAATTATGTTTTTATCACGTTGAAGTAATTGCATAATCTATGATAAATTGTAGCAATACCCCACTTTATCACGTGAGGTATGCTACTTCCTTTCTAATATTTTGTGGTTATGTTGTTATTGATGAGAATACAGATTATTAATCGTCAAAACATTCTATATTTCCAATAACATTAACACTGTTCTTATCAACAAAATCAATTTCTAATGAGTTATTAACTTCATTATATGATATTATACAAAATCTTCCTTTAATTTTGTAACCTGTACCACGTACTGTATCCCCAGTTTTAAGACTTTTTCCTTCAAATACGGTATATCTTAATAGTTCAGAACTAGAAGTTTTAACATCAGACATTTTTTCGTCTAGCTGGTCAATGTTATAAGAGTTGTCGGTATCTGTATCTTTATCTGTGTCCTTATTTTCATCTGTGTAAGTAACTGTATCATACTCCTCGCTATTAGTTGAATATGCACCGTAATCTTCTGAAAAATCGTCATTGCCAAATACACTTTCGTCATTATATTCTTGACTGTTTTTTTCAGTATAATCACTATTTTCAGAGGGAGAAATGTTGTCAGCGTGAATAGTAGATGTATCTTCACTAATATCTGTTTCAGGAGATTTATAGGATTTAACTTTACTATTCAATTCATTAATAATTTCAGTTAACGACTTATTTTCAAGGTCTACATTTGAAATATCTACGCCATAATCTTCAAGAGTGTTTAAGTTTTTTGCTATTTGTTTATATCGAGCAACTTGTCTTGCTGACAAATTCATAATAGTACAACAATGATTATCATATTCCGCTTCACTTAAATTGGGATATTTTTTAGTAACTAATTTACGGACTTCTTTGTAACACTCAATTAAGGCTGATGGAGGTAGGTGTCGTTTTTGTAGATTTTCGACATAAAGATTAATAACCATATCAGTACCGTCTGAATATGGTTGAAGTATACATTTAACGTTGTCCCAACCTAGAATTTCGGTTATTGCACGATACCTTCGTTCTCCAGCAACAAGTATGTATTCATCAGCATTTTCTGGATTAAGGTAAACTTGAAGTGGGTTAAGTAGACCACACATTTCAATGCTTTGAGCAAGACTGGTTATTGCGTTTGCCTCGTCACTATCAAAATCTCTAAATTTGTTAAATTGGTTAAGAGATATTTTATTAACAGGGATAGTTAGTATTCGTTCCTCATCTGGGATTTTGTTGTTATGTTCCTGTTCATTATGTTCCTGTTCAGCGGTTATGTTGTTGAAATAATTTGTACCTTCTGTGTTTAGCTTTCTAGTGCCAAATACAGAATTTCTTTTCCTATTCCTATCTATATTAAAAGCCATAAATATCCCCTTTCTATTATTTGGTTAATTTGAAACCTAATTTATTAAGTATTTCATCACCTAACTGATGATATTGAATAGCTGGTTTAGATGTAGACCTTGCATATCCAACAGGAGCAAGTACATCACTAGCCTCAGCAAAAGGGGCTGAGCAATTACTTATTCTTGTATTTAAGACTGGTATCATATCTTGATTTTCAATTTCTTCCTCACATCTTTTATGCTCTTTTTTATTTGCCATCCCTGTTAGGAATATGCCTATTTCAGTGATGCTAGGATTTGAAGTGCTTTTTATGTCTATGATTTCTTGACAAGCATCCACTAAATTTCTAAGGCTCATTATGGATGGGGAACAAGGGAATAGGACATAATCGGAAGCAACAAGTATATTCATTTTTAGTCTACCGCCTGATGGGGGACAATCAAATAAAATGAAATCATAATAGTTAGATTGCACTAATTCCTTTATAGCATCTTTAAGTAAATATTCTGCTCGTAGGGTTTTTGTGGCTATAATATCTGGAATTAACATAAAAGCTTGACTGCAAGGAATAACATCATAAACTATGTTTTCAGGTGTATAGCCTATGCGTGAACGTTTAGGAAATTTTATATTAGTTATAGCTTCGTGAGGTTTGCATTTGCCTGTCATAACTTCAAATATTGTGTTTGGTTGATTTAGAGTATAATCTGAAATTTCACTGGCATCTGTATTTATTGCAAAATATTGAGATAAGCTTGAATTGTAATCAAAATCTATAAGTAGGATTTTATATCCTCTTAATGCTAAATCAAAGCCTAGTGAGATAGTAGTTGTTGTTTTACCAATGCCACCTTTTGCGTAGGTTACAGCGATTGTTTTTGTCATTATAATTTCTCCTTTTAATTAATTTTTGTTGTTATTTTATTTGAATTATCAGACACCCACTTAACAAGGTACAGTAGTTCATAACTGAACGAAATAGCTTTATGTCTTGTCAGGTGATAGTGTGCAGAAAAATAGAAAGAAGCATCAGATGATATATTGCCTCGTGATGTTAATATGTAGTATGATGATTTGTCAATCTGATGTATTAAATCAAGATGAGGTTTTATGTCGTCAATATTACCTTTTGTTAATTCGTATAGTACATCTTTATTTATTTTTTGTTTTGTAACATAAGGTTTTTGTATTCCAATTTCAACCATTTCTGCTATCCATTTAAAGAAAATCTCCGTTCTTATAACTTTTAATTTTCTACAGACTGTTGGCTGAGAGAAACCTAATTGTTCTTGAGTATGTAATGGATTGTGTTCTTTTAATGAACAATCAAGCAACTGTATTTCGCAAGGTTCAAGTTGAGTTTTTACAATGGAAATAGCTCGTTCTAAACAGAAAAACAGATTTTTTAATATATTATTTGTGTTATAATAATATGTATTTTCATCAGGTTGTTTTCTGTATGAAAAATAACTCTTAAATATGCGAAAATTATTTAATATGAACTCAAAGGTACTGAATGATATACACAGGGAAGATGTATTGTTTTTTTCTAATGAAGGAAGTTCTCTTGTTTGTAAATTAATAAATAATTCTTTAGAAAGTTCCTTCAATATATTGCTTTTTTCATTTTGGTATCTTCTCAACTGATAGGTATGTTGAGTTCTTTCTTGTATATAATTGATTACAGCCTCATCACTTAAACCTTGTTCTAAAGCATCTATAAAACAAGTTTTAATGTTCTTGCTACTTTGTTTTGGTGCGTGTCTTATTACGTTAATTTTTGCTAGTTGATAATGTAAAATTAACTGTCCTACAGTTAGAGAGTTGATTTTATCGAGTGATAATTTTGTTATTGTTAAAACCATAGGTAGTTCAGACAAAGATGTATCCTCGTTTAAATATTGAAAATTATTAATATTTGAAACAATTTCTTTTATCATACCAACTGAAATTTCTCTACTCATTACTAATTAACCCCCTTTTGTCTTTTACTAAGTTCGATTAAATACCAATATATCTTCAATGTCTGATTGTAATAGTCCGAAGCTGTCACATATTTTGTAAAATTCACTAATTGAAAATTCACATTTTCCATTAAGTTTTCTATACCAGCTAGTTTTTGATATTCCAACCTGTTTATACGCAGTAGATACGGTATAACTCTGATTTGTCGTTTCTATATAACGACTTATAAGTTTTAATAATTTGTCACTATCAATGGTAACATATTTATCATTGGACATTATTTCACCACCTTTGTTTACTAATTTCATTGTACCATATATGGAACTAAAAATCAATAAAAATCGTGAAAAAAATGAAAATTATTTTATTACAAAAAGTTGTTACAATTTTGGCTTAATATTGATTTAAAATAGGAAATATAAAAATTAAAATATAATAATAAATAGAAAAAGGATAGTCTACGATTTCGAGGTATCATAGACTATCCTTTTTCTATTTAAAGAGGGATAATTTATAAAAAATATATAAAAAGATAATGAGTAGTAAAACTTGTAAAAAGATAGAATAATACTATAAAAATTTTCGAGTTTATATATAATAAACTCGAAGCGGTAAAATTTCTGATATTTAAGCCATTTTTAGGAATATCGTAGCAAAAATGTAGCAACGTAAGTAATAGGGGAGTAAAAATTAAAAAAATCCAGTTAATTTATTATAATTTTATTTAATCTTAACTACAAAGATTTTTTTATTTTCATTGTCACATTCAGATTTAATAGTAATAGGTTTTCTATGTGATGGTGGAATAATAAACCTATCAGCGTATTCAAAAACTTCTTCTTCTGGTACTGCACACACGTTATCGAAATCTAAACAGCCACCACAACCACCAGCCTCTAATCCTGTGAAAGAAATATGGTCACTATCTGGTAAAAAATCTTCGTTTGCATTTCCTTCACATTCTTCAATTTCACAATACGAATATCCATTTTCTTTCATATCTAATAATACTCGTATTAACTCATCAATGCAATAAACATTCTTCATTAAATATTTTTCTCCTAACAAAAAGTTATCTGATTATTTTGAACTATTAACTTAATACTAGCATCTTTTGAATTATAAGTGTCGAGCCAAGTTAATTTAAACTCTAATGTATTGCCTAGCTTTACACTGTCAATTACTCTGTAAAGCCATTCTTTAAGTTGGTCTGTAGTTAAATCATATAAAGCTCCTAATGTTTCACCATCTAAATTATCAACAAGAAATTTTATAAACTTTTTAATATCAGAAAAAACATATTCTTCCAAGCAATAATCATTGATAGAAATATTATTTAATATTTCATAGTAATATTCATCTAAATTACCTGTTAATGTTACTTTTGCGTTTGAATGTGGTTCTACAGGATATTCTCCTTTTTCAAAAACTAATCTGCCATTTATCTCTATAGGCATATCTCCAAAGGTTATAACTCCATCTATTCCATTCCATTTTTTATAGTTGTTGTTAATTATACTCATAAGTCTATCTTTATTTTCTGGGCTTATTTCTTTCCAAAGCTTATTAACAACTTCTTCTGCGTGTTTTTTTGCTATACAATCCATAATTAAATATCTCCGTAATTATTTCATTTTAGTAATTGCATTGTATAAAGTATGAACTTCTTGATTTATATAATGCTTTATATCCACATTGATGGAAGTATGTCCCATTAGTGCTGTTAGGTCAGCATCATTAACACCTGTTGCTGATAATCTTGTACTAAATGTACGTCTGCAAGAATGTGGAGTGTAAAAACTGGAAAATCCAAGTTCAGCTAAAGTACAATCAAATTTATATCTGAATTTTCCATATTTAAGTGCCTTCTTTGTTTTTTTGTCACAAAAGATGGTTTCGCCATTACGTTCTATACAGTCTTTTACGAATTTTTGTATATTGGGGTGTATTGGGATAATTCGGTCTTTACCAGCTTCTGTTTTTTGACCTGCTATAAAATAAGGTATGCCATCTGCCGTTATATGATATTGTTCTTTTGTGAGGGACAGAAATTCATTAACTCTATAATTAAGATAACATAGACATAATATATAATCAATATATGTTTCATCAATATTTTTGTTTTCGAGTTTATCAAATAGATAAGATATATCAGTTTCATTGAAACAAGACATATTATTTCTTTCCTTTGTTGGGGTTTTATTAGTTACCACAAAGTCTGAATAGTTTTTTACTGTCCAATCATTTTCCAACGCAACTTTATATATTTTTTTCATTAAAATTATAATCTGATGAAGTGTACCTTTAGCTAAAGGTTTGACTATTTTAGGATAGTCGGTTTTATTAGTTGTTTTTCGTCCAAACGCATCTAAATATACTGGTTTTCCTTCTATTGATATTAACTGATGGTCTTTTGAATAATGGTCTACTATTTCCTGTATATCAGTTTTCTTTATGTCAATTATTTTTTTCTGATGAAGTGGTTCAAGTCTATACCACGCTAACATATAGTTTTTTTGTGATGAAGGACTAAGGGTTTTGATGTCATCTAAGACATAGTTTTGAAATATATAGTCTACTGTCACTAAACCATCTGAAAGATTAATCTGTCCTAATTTTTGTTCATAATCAGCTAAGGCTTTTAATGCCTGTGCTTTAGTTTCAAATGAACCAAGTGATACTCTAGTACCACTAAGAGAACTTGAAGCCGTATATGGTTTTGATTTGTTATCTTTTCTTTTATAAACACTTCCAGTGCCATTAGCTCTTTTTTTATCTCGTCTGGTTTCAAACTGATTTTTACCACAGTGTGGGCAAAACTTAAAATCACCTATTTCTTTATGACATCTGCGATTTACACAAAGCATTTCTAAATAACACCTCTTTCCTATTCACTCCATCCAGTCAAAAAGAATATATATTATAATATTATTATATCATATTTAGCACAGATAATCAATATTTCAATAGGCGTGACATATATAAAAAAAGAACCTACAACAATACAAAATGTACTGTGTAGGTTCTAATTTCAAAATAATGTTTGTTGTTCATACCCTGAATTATGTGGATATATTTTCTCATAACCAGTTAGTATTCTTTGAGATAAAATTGTTTTTCTTTCATTTGTTTTATTTGTGTTAATAGCTTTATTAATAGCTTTTTTTGTTCCGACTAATATAACCTTTTCTTTTCCACGTGTTATACCTGTATATATTAAATGTCTTTGACCGACAAATGAAAATAAATTGTCGTCAATGAAAGGGATTACTACTACAGGGTATTCACTTCCTTGTGATTTGTGGATAGTAATAGCGTAAGCAAGTGAAACGTTATCCATATCTACTATTGAATATGTTACGGTTTGTTCGCAAAATGATATAGTTATTTCTTCGTCATATATTTTTGTGATAATTCCAGTATCACCATTTGAGATAGTGTATTCATAACCAGTGTTTTTATCTACTATAGTTACATTTTGTGTTTGAATGACTTTATCTCCTACTCTGAAAGTCATTCCATTACGCTTTACTTCTGGTGTATTAGCTGAATGAGGATTAACTGCTGATTGTATTAAGACATTCAAATTATCTGTACCAGCTTCTCCTTTCCTTCGGATAGGACTTAGTATTTGAATATTCCTATCGTTAAGGTATAATTGTTTTATTATATTACTAGCTTGTTCTTGAGTGTGTGCTTCTATTAATTGAAAGTCCTCATTAAATAACAAATTAGTATTGCCATCCAATATTCTGTGTGAATTTTCAACAATAGGGCTTATTTCTGATTGCCTATAAATCTGAGTTAATTTGGTTACAGGAACGCAGTAACATTTTAGGAGTTCAGCTAGAACATTGCCAGCTTCAACGGACGGTAACTGGTTTTCATCTCCAACTAATAATACTCTGCAATTATAAGGTATGGATTTCATTAAAGTATAGAATAACTTTTGTCCTAACATACTTGCTTCATCAACTACAATTATTTTTTTAGTTTCTAATATATCTTTTGCAGTCAGTCCTTGATAATATTCATCAAATGAAATATCATCCTTTACCTCTATGCGTAAAGCCGAGTGTATAGTTTTTGTTTCATACTCATTACCAACACTTTCTCCCATTCTTCTACTAGCTCGACCTGTTGGTGCTAACATTAAAATTTCATTACTGTTGATGTTATAAATATCTTGTAATGTTTTCAAGCACAGTTTGAGAGTAGTGGTTTTTCCAGTGCCAGCTCCACCTGTTAAAATAGCAAAAGTATTATTAACGCACATATATACGGCTTGTTGTTGCTGTTCTGATGGAGTAAAATGATATTCTTTACAATACCAATTAATATATTGAGCAACTTTTTCATTTGTTACGTGTTGATTGTTCTTTTTAGAAGCTATAAGCATTGATAGCACTATTTCAGCAGATTTTGTTTCGGCTTCATAGATACTGGGTAAATAGGCGTTACCGTTATCCCCTAAAATATGTCCGTTCTTAGCCATATTGCAAAAAACTTCAACTATTCTAGTGTAATTGCAAACTATATTTTTATAACCCTTATTCAATAGATTGTAAGCTTCGCTAATTACCTTTTTCTGATAAAGAAATAAATTTCCCTTTGTTTTTTCTTGTCTTAAAACAAAAATAATAGCTCCTTGTACCCTTTCGTAATCATCTAATGATATATTAGGATTTGATTTTGCAATTTCATCAACTTTATAAAAAGAAAATGATTTTATATCAAAAAGTTGATATGGATTATTCTTGATAATATCTAAAGATTTCTCTTTATATTTATTATAAATTCTAAGACAATCATTAGTGTTTCCATTAGGTAAATTACTTTGTAATATCTGTATCATTTTGTTGTTTTGATAAGATATTACGATTTTCTTTATCTTATTTCTTGACAATCCCTTAACCTCAATAAGCCGTTCAGGAGTATTGTCCAATACATCAAAAGTTTTATCTCCAAATGTATTATATATTTTGTTTGCTGTAATTTCACCACAACCGTCAACACATTTTTTCAAGTATTCAGTAATACCTTTTTTGTCTGTGGGAGAGATTTCTTTCAATGACAGAACTTGAAATTGTACCCCTCTTTTATCTTTTTTGAAATAGCCAGTTACTATATATTTAAGCAATGGATTAGGATTTAAGTATCCTTTCATTATAAAGGAACAACTTTTATTATCTCTTGCTACAGAAACTCTTGCATCTTTAGGAATAAGTTCTATATCAGTAGTTCTTGCTTTAATAATAGCAAACTTGTCTTGGTGATAAAGCACATCATATTTGGTATATGATGTGCTTATCTCTATAGT
This sequence comes from Acutalibacteraceae bacterium, assembly GCA_036309465.1. Taxonomy (GTDB): domain Bacteria; phylum Bacillota; class Clostridia; order Oscillospirales; family Acutalibacteraceae; genus CAG-964. The sequence continues at coordinate 45,132 of JAXJTR010000092.1, read as the reverse complement.
ATTGTTATTCACGATTAAGAACGATTTCTCACATATTTTACTTTAAGTGAAGGTTCTGTCATATATTCCTTCACAAATTCATTATAAACATCTGGTTGTTTTAATTCGAGTTTCTTATAATCGGTTTTTTTTCTGTGTTGTCCTTTGTAAGATAAACTAAAATAGTTATTGTTTAGAGAACATACTGCGATACCATTTTCGCAACCATTCAGATTTTCAATTATAACATTCTTGTAATTACCTATTTGGTTTGCAAGAGCGTCTAATTGTTTTTCGAGAGCTTTTTTCTGCTCTGTAAGTTCTAGTATCGCTTTACAAGCAATCTCTACATCACCATTATTAATGGTGATTGTGTGTGTATTAGATATTTCTGTGTTTTCGTCTAGAGTAGCCTTGTCCACTTCGGAGTTTTTTCCGTTAAGAACAGGAAGTTCATTCCCTTCTACATACGTCTTGTAAAACAATGTTACATCTTCGGCAATGATTTCTTCGTATGCTTTGTTTCTTTTATATGTTCTTGATATTAAAGACTCTGCTAATCCATCATTGATAAGTCCTTGAATTTCAGCATCTGTATATTCTTTATCCAAAGGTAAACAATGTGCGGCTAAAATACCAATTTGACTGTCCTTCATAAAGGCAACAATAGTCGCATCACGGTTGTCAAATAAATCTTCACCGACCATTTGATAAGTTGATAATTGCGAACAATAATCTACTGGAATATTAGGATTGGATGAAGTTCCCCAGTTTACATATTCGCTTTGATTATTGGCAGTCTTAATTTCAAGCAATCGCATTTTACCATCGTTGTCAATTATGATACGGTCAAAGTTTACTGCAATATAAGGTAAGTCCTCACGTACAACCATTTTGTGGAGAGGACGGACATTAAGTCCTGTTATCTTTGCATACATTTTTGCAACCATATCTTCAAGAGAATGTCCAGCTTTAAGAGAAACTGTTGAATGTTCTTTTTTATATACTGGATTTTCAGGTGCTGTATATGTTCCAAGAAGAGTTTTCTTGCTAACAGCAATATCTCTTGTATTTCGATATTTATCTAAACCGTTTACAATGACCCCTGCATCAGAGCCACCACAAAAATATGCTCTAAATGTTTCCCATTTTTCAGTAGACATATTCTCTGTATCAATTAAGTACATTCTTCCGACCTTTTCCCATTGAACCTTTGCTGATGTAAATATTTTCTCTAGTTCTTTTTTTGTTCTCATTTATAAATATTCCTTTCTGTATTAGTTTTTACTTATCTAAAGAGTTCCACTCTGATATTGACATATCTAGTACATTTGCAATTTTATTTTCTATTACGCACTTTTCTATCAAGTTGTCAATGCAAGAAAGAATGTTGCAAATAGTTAAATAGACATCAAATGCTGTGGCTGTAATTCCACTAAATTCAGCAATTAACTCTGTATTAAGTTCTTTACGAATTTTTTTAGGGAGTTGCATTTTTTTTACTAATTTATTAGCAACGTCTAAAGGATAGTCCAGTTCTATAGATTGTAACTTTCCCATTTTTTCAATACTTGTCTGAATGGAAGGTACGAGATTATTTAAACCTTCTATTACTTTATCCAATGGATTTTCTCCTAAATGAGGTGCTTTAACGGTTTTGCATAATGGCAAATCCATTCCGTTTACGGTACACCTTGGGTAAGCATTTATTCCGCTAACAGCAACATCAGAGGTTACTATAAAAAGAGATAAAGCAATGCTAGTATTTTTAACACCATAACGATTAAGTCTGTTTGAAATGGTATCTAGGATAGATTTACCTTTTATTTGATATTGAGCAACAGTTTGTTCTAGTGTATATTCGCCTTCGATAAATTCACCTTCAAGTTTGCCTAGTATTTCATCTGATAAATTATAAATATCACTTTGTTTAACAGGAATATACTTACTAGAATGAAATGCTAAGTAATAATTTTCACGTTCTAAACAAGTAACTGCTTTTTCTGGATTGCAGTAGTGTAATCCAGTATTCAACGCATCAACTTTGTCAATAATTGAAACAGCAGGACTATCAAAAAATTCAGCTTGCTTGAAACCAGCTCTTATTTGTAAACCAGAGAAAGCTAAGTGATGAACAGGAAGCTTTGTATTTCCTAAGAGTGCTGATATAAACAGGGTTTTGCTCCCTTCTTCTGCTGAATATAAACCATTAGTACTTTCCAGATAAATATTTTCTCCATTAACTATATGCCATTGGCTACTATTATCTATGTGTTGTATTTTGTCAAAGAAATCATATTTGTTCATTTAATCCACCTCTAAAAGAATTTTTACATATAGAATTTTTTCAAATAAAAAAGCCTCTTGTGTTTTATGAAAAAACTACAAGAGGCTTTTAATTTTTTAATTAAATGGAAGGTCATCATCCGTAGGGAGAGGACAGTCATCATAATCATTATTTTGTGATGTATTATTAGGAGCAGTATTAGTTTTTTCGCCAGTGAAGCTAACTTCACTGATTATTAACTCTAAAACATTGTGAGTGCTACCATTTTTATCTTTGTATTGTCGGCTTTGCAGAGTTCCTCGTAAACAAATCAGATTGCCTTTAGAAAAATATTTAGCAATAAATTCTGCTGTATTTTCCCAAGCAACACAAGGAATAAAATCAGTTGGTTTGTCTTTACCTCTATCAACTGCGACGTTGAATGAAGTTACTGTTTTACCACCTGTTGTTGTTTTTAACTCAGGTGTTGTTGTTAATCTTCCCATAATTAATCCTAGATTTAGCATATTTGTGCCTTCTTTCATTTTAATTTTAATTTTAATTTTTGTTGTTATTTTGCTACTGACCTAGGTAGCGTTTCCTTTCTAAAAAATATATAAAAAAACACATACTCTGAAAAAGCCAATATTAATGGCAATTACAAAAGTATGTGTTTATCACAAAGATTATAAATTAGTGCATAGCACTTAGCGTTAAACATAAGTTTAATGCTCTCTACTTGTACAGTAGAGTTTCTAAATGTGTTTTTGTCACTGTGACAAATTTTACACACGTGCTGTCCTTCATTCAGAACAGAAAGAAAAGTTTTACATAAAAGCAAAACCACAATAATTAACAAAGACATTATATCATAGAATTAATAGAAAATCAATTATAAATTAGGATTATAAAAAACGGAACAGTGTTGTCTTTTGTCTAAACAACACTGTTCCTAACAACAAAAATTAATTGAGTGTAGCATTGCTTCACTCCGAGAAAAGAAAGAAGTTTTCTCTCTTTATCTATATTATAATTATAATATAAATAATAGTCAAGCAAAAAGGCTAGGAAAGTTCCCAGCCCTTTCAGTCCATCCATTGGTTTGTAACATTCTTTATCAGGATTACTTAGATTAATTAATTTTTTAGTGTTTGTAGAAGCGTTATCTTTAGTTGTACGCATAATATTCTCCTTTATGTAATGTTATGCTAGAGTTCAACAATGGTGTAACTCTAGCATAACACCGTGTATTTATATTGTCAATACAAATAAATTGTTATTTTACATAAACCCCCAGTATGTTTAATAAGCCTTGCTTGAAATTGTTAATAGCATCAATTAATTCAGTATTATTATCCAAATGAGCAGAAACTTCCTGTTGTCGTAAGTGATGGATAATTGGCATTATTTCATTAAATGCCTTAATATAAGGAATATTGTCTTTGTAAACTTCTATCGAATATAAGCTTTCATAGTGAGAGAAACATTCGTAAGAGTAGTTGCTATTGTTATCGCTAATTGGAACAACTATATTGTTGCAACGATTGCACCTGTAAATACAGATGGGAGTATCACTGTTAATTTGGATTGCTGTAAAATCACTATCTGTTTTGTGTTTTAGTTGTTTTATTATGCTTATTGCATCATCCTCAGAATTAGCAATAATTATTTGTTCATCAGCGTTATTTTTTGTGTTTTTTACTAAATAAAGCATTAGCTTATTCACTCCTGTTTTTTGAAAATGTGTAGTATGGGTAAGATTGTAACATAGATAGCCTGACATAATGCTTCTGAAACATTAGCCCATATTATGCCAACAGAAACTTTTAACATATCAGATTGAGATATATGTCCCATTACTGCACCTACTTCTTCTTTTGGTAAAGAAGTGATTTGTTCGCAAAGTGCGATTGCATTTTTGCCACCAGTTTTTAATTTAATATGACTGCCCATAGAGTTTTTGTTTTTCGTAGTGAGATATACTACAGATACAAAATTTGCATATTTTGAAACACAGTTTCTACTTATAATGATAGCTGGTCTACCTCTATGTATAAGATTTGCATTTTCATTTTGTTGCGAAGGAATATGAACAATATCTCCTTGTGTGTACATTTTCATAATATCACCTCTACTTTTTTCTTACTGGCATTAAAACACCTTTGAATTTATTATTTTCTGAACAAATATATATGGGACTAATACTATTTGCAATACTTATTTTCATAGTATCTTGCTTTATACAAGTAGCAAAGTCCTGCATCAATTTAATATTTATTCTTATAGTATCTTCAAAACTTGATTTGCCTGTATATGTGATTGTTTCTTGATTTTGAGAAATAGAAGTATTGTTGTTGAGCATCATATCGCCATTACATAATGTTAATGTGATATAGCTTTGAATTTTGTCAGTGAAGGGAAGTATTCGTTTTATTGCGTTTGATAATTCATTTTTATTAATTTCAATATATTCCCTATTTCCATCAGTCATTATGTTTGCTAATTTCATTTTTACTGTGTTTATATAATTAATTTCTGCAATTATATTTTCTGTAGCTAAGACAATTTTACTTTTACCCTTAGTTAAATAAATTGTTAGATTAGAATTAGCGTTGTTATCACATTCAGCATTAAGAATAGGTAGCAATTTTATAAGTGCCGTTCCTTCAATAGAAAATTCTTCCTCGGTGTTTGATGCAGTGCAAGGTATAGAAAAACACGCTAATTGAAAACCATTACAACAACTAATATCTAATGAGTTGTTGTTAACAATCAGCGAAAAATAGTTTGTTTGGGGCGAATGTGCGGAATTTGCAAACATCACCGTTTTACAAGCATCAACAAACTCAGAGATACTAACAACGATTGTATCACTGTTATTGGGGGATAATTCTATTTCCAAAGGTTGTTGAGCTTGTAATTTACAGAGAGAAGATTTAGATTTTCCTTCTTTTACTGTTATTTTTTTTTCATCTATAATTACCTGAGCTGGCTTTTCGCACATAGTAAGACGTTTCATCAGTTCAGGTGAAAGCATTATATTTTCATCACTTGGATTTGATATAGCCTCAGAAATATTAATACTGGCATTAAATCCAGCTTTATTAATTATAAATATGTTTGTGCCTATAATATTTGTTTGATAGTTAGCTTCTGACAGAGAAGCCTTAGTTAAGGGTGTGTTTTTGAAATTCATTATTATTTACTCCTTGTTTCTAAATTGAAAATTAAAACCTGTGTCACAGTATGAATAATAAGTATCAACTGTAACACAGGTTTTTTATAATTATTTTTGCTTGTAATATTTTTTTGAAAGGATTTTTATTGACTTTTTTTGTTATTCATTGTTATCAAATGAAGGAGATAATCGTCAATACCTTTATAATTACTATCCCAGTCTTGTCTTTTGAGTTCTTTGCCTGCTGATATAATTTTGTTAGCCAAATTTTCTTTTGCTTTGGAAACATTTGGATTATTAACATAATCCATATCAAAACAGTCATATACAACAGAACCGTTGAATTTGGTCATAGCTTCTTCAATACCCTGTTGACTGTTTACTCCAGCAACAGCAAGAAAACTCCATCCTGTTAATGATTGGCTTACCATAGCTTTCAATGCCCCTTCGGTAATATATAGGTTATTATTTCTTTTAGTACCTTTTAAGTAACAAGGGACTGCTGGCACACTAGTACCTCTGTTACGATTAACAGATGAAAACCATATATATCTGTCTCCGTGAACAGTAGGGGTATCTAATCTGATTTGCAAACCGCAAATCTTATTGTTGACATCATAGTAAGGAATAAACATTCCTTTGTGATGCTTACCAATAACCATTTGCCAACTCAGGCTTTCTTCATCATAGTAAAATCCAGCAACTCCTGAAAAATCTTGTATTCCAGTTTCAGTAGTTATTCTTTGTATAACGGCTGATGGGAATACTGTTGGGACGGATTTAATTCTATATTTATCAATATAAAAATCAGACATTCCTCTATTTTTCAAATTTTGACGATGTACTTTTGTTAAAGTACAGTGTTTTAGTAATGCTTCGTATACTATTTGTGATTTTTTCAAATTAAAAGAAGATGCCATCTTAGCAATATTTTTTAGTTGCTGTTGCTGTTGTTTGTTTCGATTTTTTCTGATTTCTTGCTTTTCATACGAATAACCAGATAAAATTCTAACCATATCCTTTGATGCCTGTTTTTGACACTCATCAGAAGTTCCATCTCCATAGTAATTTTCATTATGGTTAATTAATGCTTGATACATAGAGTACAGTTTGAAATATCCACCTTTACTTCCACATTTAAAGCAGTTAAATGTTCCATTAGAAAAATTTACATTTAAACTATGATGATGTTTTTTACCGTTTGCTTCACAAAAAGGACAGTAATAATCACTATTATTTCCTTTAGTATTATATAATTTTAGATGCAACTCATTAACTACATCTAACATTGTAACAGAGGGTCTAGCCATTATCTTATTCCTCGTCTATATTAGTTGCTAAATTGTCTGCAATATGTGTTAATAATGCTATAGGATATTTAGAAAGTGCTTGTCCTATATCATAATCTCCACCTTTGGCAGATGAGTCGTAAGCTCCCATATGCCAACGAATTGCGTGAACCTCCTCAACTGTTAGAGTTATAAATCTTTGAATGATATAAATGCTTGTTTCGGCGTGACCTAACAATAGTTTTCTATCTTTCTTTACAATGTACTGTTCTTCTTTTGTCCATTTTCCATTAGCATCCTTTACATTTTTCATAGTTATTTCATATTGACCTATTTTAGAAAGGTCGTGAAACAAAGCAATGATAGCACAAGTTTCTGTGGTTTCTGGAGTTATATCTTCGCCATTGTTTAGTTTCCAACTAACCAGTGTACAAAGATTGTCAAATACCTTTAATGAATGTTCTGCTAATCCACCTTCATAGGCAGAGTGATATTTTGTACTGGCTGGTGCAGTAAAAAAATCAGTTTTTTCTAGGTATTTTAAGAGATTATCAATACCTTTTCTTTGAATGTGTGCTTTTGCAACTTCTATAAATTGCTGTTTAGTTGTTTCTGCTCGTTCTGTCATAAAAAACACTCCTTTGTAATTTATAATTTTTATATTTTCTTTTCAAGTTTTAGCAACATAAAGGCTTTCTTTCCTTTGTCTGTTGTGGCTCTATTTGCGACTAGCCACATAAGATATTCTATGTCTTTTCTATTTACAAGCATTTCACCAAACGTTTTTCCTTTATGAGTGCCTGTGGTTATTTTTGTTTCTTTACATTTTTGTATTAATTCATCTTTATTAATAACTGATAACTGATTTTTAAGCATTTCATTCAACTTGTTTGCCTTTTCATCAGAAATTATAAGTTGTTTTTCAGATACTTCTTTTTTATCATTGCCAGCAAAAGGTAGGGCTTCACTGTTAATAGATGATGATTGTTCTTGCTCTTTAGTCGTATTTGATTTTGGTGAAAGAGCATTAAGTACAGCCTTTTTAGCTTCTTCTGCTTGTTTGTTATTTTTAGTTTGTGTTTCGTGATGAATTTCATCATCAACTAATTCATCTACTGTTGGATTGCGAGGAATATCTGCACATATTTCTTCTGGTAATACATAACCTATATATCTCAAACATTTGTCAATAGCAAATGTCTGAGAGGCAGACAAAATAGAAGTAAAATTATCACCTATTACAGCCTCAGCAAATGCTACTGATGACTTTTGAGGAGTGATAACTTCGGCTTTTGCAATACAATAGCGTTGATTATTCTCAGTAATTTTTGTTTTTATAGTGGCATTAGGTTCAGCTTCATTAAACCACGCCAGACGTACTCTTGGTGGTAACTCTAAACGGATAACCTCACCATTTTCGTTAGTTTTTTCAATTAAACATTGCTTTAATTTTTCTGTAGTGTAGACATTCATAATTTTGCCTTCTTTCTCTAAAATTAATTTTTGTTGTTGTTTTGCTACTGACCTAGGTAGCGTTGCCTTTCTAAAAAATATAAAAAAACACATACTTTGAAAAAGCCAGTATTGATGGCAATTACAAAAGTATGTGTTTATTCCAAAGATTATAAATTAGTGCATAGCACTTAGCGTTAAACATAAGTTTAATGCTCTCTACTTGTACAGTAGAGTTTCTAAATGTGTTTTTATCAAAATGATAAATTTTACACATAAACTGTTCTTAGCAGAGAACAGAACAAAAGTTTTATCAATAAATAAAACCACAATGATTAATAGGTTCATTATATCATACAGTTAAAACTTTTTCAACCCTTATTCACACAGTCAAAAAAACACTTCTGACATAAAATATGCCAGAAGTGTCTTAGATTATAGAATTGATATATTCGTTGTATTAACAACAATTTCATCTTCATTTCTTCTATTGAAATATGCTAATACATCTGATTTATTAATAATGGCTTTTTGTACATATCCCTGTTTTGTTTCCGTATTAAAACGATTAGCAAACCAGTGGGCTTTATTTTCGTTACAAGTCCAAGATAATCCGTGCGGGTTTCTTTGCACTGCTACTCCACGGTATACAGTTATTGTTTGTGATAAATCGTTATAATAGCCGTATTCATCTTCATTCATTAAGTATTGTTTATCAGCCATTTGAAACCATTTAATAGCTTTTTTAGTTGGCACATTTGCATCCTGATTAGGATTTTCAGAGAATACCCATATATCACCTAACAATTTGCTGTAATCGTATTTATTAAGATAAGTAAATATATAACTAAAAAAAGTAAGACGATATTTGGTTAGTATTAGTTCAACAATGTCATAAACGTTATTGCAGTTAGTTATTCGTCTAGAATATTGACTAATAACTTCTTTTTTTGCAAGTGTGTCCTCTAAAATATTTGCTGTGATAAAATTACCTTGTCGTTTAACATTGATATATGCACTCTGAAAAAAAGGGTGTTCAACGAAAAATGGTGAAAATTCAGTGTTTTTAATATCTAAATATAAAAAACTAAGTGCAATAGATTTAACTTTATTTATATCTGTATTTTTTCTAAATCTCATTATTATACTCCTTAACTATTGCTGTGTTGATGAGTTGCCGTACGCAGATATTATACAACAATAATTGATTATCCAATTAAATTTTTTCAAATTCAGTTTTTTCACAGTTTTTTGCCGTATGGCAAAAACAGACAAAGCCTCACTAAAAATGGTGAGGCTTTGCTTATCATCATTATATCATAATATTTGATATGTCATAATAAATTGTATTAAAAGTATCTTCATATAGCTCAAGCTTTTCTATACGATTTACTAGGTATTCTAGTGTATTAACTTGCTTGGAAAGGAATTTTAATACGGTGTCTGAAAATGTAATGTTATTAACTATGTTAACGATTGATTGTCTTAGGAAAATATCTTCTGCATTATTTAGGATATTTTCTTTGGATTGTTCTAACATTTTCTCAATATAACATTCTAATTCATTTTCAATTTTGTTTAACACATTTTGAGTTAATTTGGTTGATTTAGTCATCACTTTACATCCTTCTTTCTTAATAAATATGCGATTGCCATAAGACAGAAACTGATTAAACTTGACTGTGGCAATATATTGGGTTGTTTGTCGTTAAAAAATAATAAACAAAATCCAATGTTCATAAGAATAATTGTTACGGAAATAGCTACATAACAAAAATGTTCTCTTAGCTTTAATAAATAGTACATTAGTAACCAAAATATAATTTTCATATATTAAATTTCTCCTTTAACAAATATTTTCTGTAAGTAGTGGTACTACGGTATTATGTATTTCATATAGGTATTTACCATTTTCAGTACAGACTGTTTCATATTCTTCTCGTGACTGAAAACTATCTATTACATTCTTTTCATCATTGGATAAATTGGTATAGGCTTTTTTTCCATAAGAAGGTGGTAGCCAACCGTTTTTTCGTCCAGCATAGATGTTGAGCATATCTATTACTAGTTGATTGGTAAATGTAATATGAACAGTCCCTTTCTTATAAAAACTACACATAAAATATTTGAAGTTAATGTTTCTTGTCTTATTAAGTTTATTTGCTGTTTTTAATATGTGTTCAATCGAAGTATAATCTTCTGAATTTGGATTGATATAATCTAATACTTTTTCAATATCTTTCAAAAAGTTTAGACATTCATATTCAGACAAACAATCACCCCAGAAGTTGTAAGCGTTAAAAGGTATTATAACCTTTTTCCCTATTTTATGAGCTTTGTTACTTTTCCAACCATTGTAGTAATGTATGTTGTTTTGGCAAGCTTCATAATAAGTATGCTCAGCAGTCATTTTATTGAATAAGCTCATAATAGTATCGTTTAGAGCTTCTTTCAGTTGAGAGTTCATTTCTACAAGCACTTGCTTAATATTGAACATATTAAATTCATAATTTTCCATTTCATTGACTATATTAAAATAATGTTCTTGTAGGTTGTTTGTAAGATGTGAAGTAAACTTTGTTTGTTTAAACAAGTAATGCCAATACTTATAACGTATGTGTTTAAGAGCCTTATTAATTGAAAAATCAGAATTATTAGACGATAGATTTATAACACTGATTGAATTAAGAGCATACCTATTCAAGTTATCGAGTTCTTTTGATACTGCAATAGTGTACTTAACTTCTAAATTATATTTGGTTATAAGGTCAGCTATATAGTCTGTTATAGCAAGCTCATTGGGGATAAATTCATTATTCTCAATCTCAGATGCTCGTTTTAATCCGTCATATATATTACTATGATAGGTTTTAGGAGCAGGGATATTTAAGTATATTATAGCGATTTCTACATCAGTTTTTCTCATAGCATTTGAAAAACCGTTTGTTACATATTTAATCTTTGCATTGTATATGTTTAGTTTTCGCATTAATTCTTTACGTGTATTTGAATAAGGATTTTTCAATGTTTTAGCATTAAGTAAAAAACAAATTTGTCCTCCATATACTTCTTGAATATTTATAGCTTTTAATAAATGGCTATCACCATTTGCAAATGGTGGATTTGCAATTATTAAATCATAATGCTTATCAGAATGAAATTTTGTAAAATCATCAAAAACAACCCTATGTCCTTTACCTTTGAGTATATATCGTAGATTTTCATTAATCTCGATACAATCAATATCACAATTGTTTGAGTGTCGAGTTTTTGATTTCTTAATTGCTGGTATATTTTCAATGAGATTACCAGAGCCTGCTGATGGTTCAAGTATTGTGTCAACAGTGTTCCAGTCTATAAAACTATACATCAGTCCTACCATTTTAGTAGGTGTCGGATAAAACTGTTCTTCTTTGCTGGTTAAATGAAATGGAATATCCTTAGATTGATTTGTGTCCTTAAAAAAGCCATATTCTCTTATATGTTCAATCATTTTTTCTTTGCACTCCATTATGCAGTTTGCAGAAGTGATGTATGCGTAGTGATTATTGGATGTTTTCTTGTATAAAATATAGTAGTCTCTATGGATACTCTTAGATATATAACCTATCTCATATCCATTAAAATACAGGTTATAAATAGTTTCGTAATTATTATTTTTACTAATTAGTATTGTTATCATTTTAATAATCCTTTCATAATAAAATAAGGCACTATATGTTATCTTAGTGATACATATAGTGCCTTTAGCAAAGAGTATTTTGCTTTTGTTCTAAAAAATTACTCCATCACATTAAGAAGTACTCTACTTAATATTTGTGGAAGTTTCTCTAAATCATTGATGTTCAGAAAATGTTTCGCTCCATATAATTCTTCGAGCCTTTCTTTGTCACCATCTATTCCAGCAACTAAGAAAATAACATTCTCTCTCTCGCATTGTTTTGCAAAACCATTTAATTCATTTTTGACCGCTTCATCATAACCACTATAGTTACTGTGAGCTGGTTGACCGTCGTTTATGTAGATGAATAGTTTTGTAGTGTCTTGAGGAAGTTTAGACATCATTGTTTTGTAAATAACATCTAAAGCTAGACCATCACGGTTACTGTTTTCACCAAATAATGATGATATTCTATATGGGGTATCATCATTAACCACTAGTCTTGATATTACACAACTATTGTCTTTTGTTGTGTGAGCAGACACGGTTATAGAACAACCATTAATTGATTTTGTTGCTTCATAAAATAAGCAAGCTGTCTGTTTTGAGATTTCAATATTCTTTCCACTCATAGAACCACTGTTATCAATTAACAGTTCTAAATGAAAGTGATTGCTTTTTTCTGGAATTTGGTCTTGAGAAAATACTTTCAAGTCTGTTTTATATGCCCTACGTGCAACAAATTTTTTGCCTGTGTAATGGTAATTTTTTTGTTTGCACTTTTTATCCTGTATGTTATTCAATGCGTTAGCCATTTTTCTGATTGTACTGTTTAGTTGTAATTTCATAATTTCATACGCTGTTTTGTCAGAACGTGGGTATTCTACAATAACATCAACACCTGAATGAAGATTTGCGTTATTCAAATTTAATCGCTGTGTTCCAATAAGCTCTGCATCAATTTTATGTTTTTGTTCTTCTTTGTGCTTTAATTGAGCATTTTCAGATTGTTCAGTTAAACTCTTACCACCTGTTCCACAACTTTCTAGTTGTTTAGCAAGGGTTGATGATGAATTGTTATTTATATTTTCTTCTATACTTTTTTTAGATTGTTCTAATAACCTCTTTGCTTCTTCTTTTGTCAATTCACAAGGAATGTTTGCTGAACTAGAGGTTATATTGCCTTCACCAAAACCTAATGATGGATTGGTGTTTTCATCATCATCATCTTCTTGCTCAGGTAGTGCTTCATTTATATAATCCCAAAGTAAACAACATATTTTGGTAGCTCCTTCTAATCTTTTAGCAAAGGAATAATTATAACAACAGTCCTCAAGTATATCAATACAGCCATATATTGCTGAAATTATTTCATTGGAAATATTTTCTTTATTGCCCCAATCAATTTGTTCGCTACATTTGTATTCAATCAGTGCATTAAGAATAGCGTAAAGAACTGGTTTTTTATTTTCCGTCAAAAAGGACAATTCTTGTTCAACAGAATAACGTCTTAATAAACTCATTCGATTATTATTCATAACCAAACCGACACCATATTTATTTCTCGTGTTTTCATCTATTAATATCCTAAATTCAACGTAAATATCTTCGATAATATTTATTATATTGTGAAATATTTCTAAAAATGATTTTCTGTTGCAATTTGCTTTCATCTCGTTGAAATTTTCTTCGCTTAATAGATTGCTAGTATCAAATGCAAATTCGTTCTCATTTTGCATTTTCTCACAGTTTTTTATAGACAAGTCATAATCGGTATACAATTTGTGTCCATCTTCGTGTCCTAAAAAACCATATAATGATAATTTTCTAGTTGAGAGGTATGTATACGAATTTGTGATTTCATTAAATAAATTAAGATGTGTCTTGTTCTTAGTTCTATAGGCAATAGAGTCTCCTTCGCATACAAAAGATATTTCTTCGCCGTACCATCTTGAAAGTCCAGCTTGAAATCCTAAATTAGTAAACACAGCAGAAATTTCTGCTGTGTCTTTTGTATCACTTATTCGTGCCATTTATTATTCCCCCTTTGAAATGATAAAGTTTCTGTTTGCAAGATTGATGGAATTGAGAAATTCTTGTATTTCTTCGACCTTTGCATCATTGGTTAAGCTTACTGCATTTGGAAGAATATTAGTAATTGCACTTTGCAATGTAATATCATCATTTTCCTCGTACAGAGTTGCGTATTCTATGGCAACTGCTTCACAAAACAGATACCCAAACACTGTATTTCTCATTTGATTTTCTCTTTCAAATTTTTCGAGTTCAGTGTTAATTTTAACTATAGCTTCAATCAAAGGGCGATTGTTTGATACTTCTGGGAATGATGTGGATAGATTTTTACTTAAACGGTCAGCTAATTCTTTCTCAGTTGGAGTGTTTATGATATGCGTATTTCTCATAAATCTTGCTCTGAAACTAGCATCTGGTTCTAATACATCAGAATATGTAGCATTTGAAGTAGCTACAATGACACAAAATGGATGTCTTTTTAGCGTTATTCCACTTGCCAATGTTATTTCTCCGTTAGCTTCAAGCAGTCCATTTAAGAAAGTCAAGTTTTGAGCAGTTAGACATTCCTTAAACTCAATTACACAAGGGTTTTCAAAATTCTTTGCTAACACTGATACCAATTCTGTATAGCTAACACCGTTGCCGTTACCTTGCATATTGTTGATTAAGGTTCTGACATCATTCGGTGTTAATCCTTCTGGTGCTGATAAGCCTGTTATAGTTTCATATACACTCTCTGTATCAAATTCAATATCTTCATCAGTAAATGATGTTGTTTCTGATACTTTGGGCATAATCTCACTACTTACCTTGAAAAAATCAGTAGTTCTATCAAACTCAATAACACCGTAAGGAACACCTAGTATTTGTGCTATCGCCATAGCTCCAGTGGTCTTACCACTACCAGATGTGCCAATAAGACAAACGTTATAAGCAGGGGTTTTACTTCCAGCACAACGGTGTATTTTTTTAACTACTTTTTCAAGCCAATCTGGTGTAACATAATGACTGAGTGATGGTACATTTTCTTGGTTGTCAATGTTTAGAGAGTATTTTTTTTGCAAATCTTCCATACTAAGCACATTAATAGTTGTAGAAGTTTGCTTTGAGTTATCTAATAGAAAAAAATCTCCATTAAAGACTGTCTGTGGTGCATACACTTTGTTGTTTAAATCTTCTTGCTTTAGTCTTGCAAATGTATTTGCCGTAATACCATTGTCAATTACAACAGAAGCCTTTCCTGTAACTCCAGTTAAACAGCAAATATAATCGTGTACCACAAAAGCTAACCTTGTTATTTCATCTGTATCAATAGGATTTTTGTTAATCTCATCTTTCAAAAGAACAAAGCTTTTTTCTAAATCTTCGTTATTGATTAATAAAAATTGAATTATTGCAAGCCATATAACAACTCCACTATTAGTACTGTTGTCAAGAATATATGCCTTAGTTTTCTTTTCTGATAACACTTTGATTGTAACACTTTCAATTTGCTTTTTATCAACATTGAACACACACACATCATATCGTTCTTCTCCATTTTTGTATTCAGCGACTATTAATTTATCATTCATACAACTACCAGTACCATAACCTGTATTTTCCTTCGCCAGCAATAGTATAGCTTCCATTATAGGTGCTACAACTGATTGTGATACTTTTGAAGAATTGATGGAACTAAACCAATTAGCTTTAGTTCCATCATTATTGATAACAGTCAATGAAGTTAATGTATTAGTTATGATTTCTGCTGGGGTATAAGTTTTACCCTTTAATATTAATTTGTTTGCCATAATTATTACCTCAATTTTAATTTTTACATATAGATTAATTTTTCCTTTACCCAAAAATAAAGGTGTAATGCTGTTCGTCAATCTTGACGTCACAGTTGTTTTCACCGCATATCTCGGCTATTGTTTTTCCCGAAACGGTAAACTTACCAAAGTTTCCAATGATTTGATTTTCATAGCTCACATCTCCAGTTATTAGGTCATACTTCGCCTCAATAACATCTTCATCAGCTATTTCACTGAGGGACTGAAAAATAGAAAGTAATATATCTTCTGCTACCTTTCTATAATCTTCTCCATCATATTCTAAGGTGTTTTTTGTGTCATAAACCATTATGATTTCGTTTTCAACAACCATTCGTATGATAGTTTTAGTATCGCCTGATATTGCCACAAAAAATAATTCTTTGTTTCCTAATAAAAAATCATCACAATCCTTATTAGAATAATTTTCCTGTGCTTCAATCTTGTCACAATTAAATTCAAGATGATACAAGGTAGTTTTCGCTAATGTTTGCACATAGCATAATTTTTTCAAGTTTGTTTCACTTCCTTTCATTTTGTTTATAATAAAAAAACACCCATTTATGTTGATACCAAATGGCTTCACACAAATAGGTGTAGTTTTCAATAAGTATTTATTAAATTAGTACAATAGCACTTAGCACACAATAAACTGGATGCTCTCTACCTATACAGTAGAGTTTTTTAATGTGTTTTTGTCACTGTGACAAATTTTACACATAAAATGTCCTTCTTTTAAGAACAAAGTAAAAGTCTTATTAATGAAATAAAACCACAATAATTAACAAATATATTATAACACAGGCAATAAACAAAATCAACTGTCATAATTTTTTTCATTTATTTCACGATTTTTATTGATTTTTAGTTCCATATATGGTACAATCTATATAAAGGAGAATGTATATGGATTACGCAATAACAAAGTTAAAACTGGTTGAAAATGAAAATGATAACGCTGACATTATTAACGCATTAACTGATGCAACAGAACTGAATGACAATATTACAACAATTCATCAATATTGGAGAATTGCTAATACAGATGAGGAATTTTGTCAATTACTACTATCAAATCAATCGTTAGTTAAATATAGTTGTTACGCCTTAGTTTCTAAAACCACAACTCAACACGAATATAGAATTAGAAAACTCATAGGAAACAATAATATAACAATACACACGGTTGATGGTAATATTTTAATAGGTAATAGTGATTTTAATGTGACTGTGCCTAATGGTTTCGGCAGTGGTAATACTGTTATAGCTATATTAGATAATGGAGCAATATTTAATGAGTATATGGTGACATCTTTACGAATTTCTATAAACGGAACATTTTATGTTTATGATTGTAATAAAGATGTTTTGCCTGTAAGAAAATTAAATGGAACATATTATATCTACAATTATTGTGGTACTGAAAACGGTTATGTTATATTCATAAAGAAAAATTAAACTTAACAAAGGAAAGGAATATAAAAAATGCAAAACATAAATCAAAACAATCAAAACAAAGTCAGCTATAAGAATTACGAAACACGCCTAATAGGTGATAGCGACATTGCTACCCTAATCCTATCAGGCTGTGATAAAAACAATAAGTTAAAATTATCACAACTTCACTTCGGTAAAGATGCTTCTTACAAAGCGTACATTGTTGATGAACACGCAGAAATCGGAAATCACTATATCAAGGTTGATACCTTTACACAGTGGTTAAGGATTTATGACGACTACGGTTTAACCTATAGGGTTGAAGCGAGTGAAATTAACATATACCGTGCTGGTGAGATGGGTTGTATTATACAACTTATAGCATAATAATAATGAAAAATAATAGGGTGCAGAACTTGACGAGAAGTCCAAGGAACGTGTGATGAATGAACTTCGATGTTTGTTTGATGATGTATCTGCGAAAGAGGTGTTGAGTAAATATTCTTAATTTTTTCTTCTGTTGGTAATGAAAAACAGACCTAGTTCCGATTTTCGAAAGGATTGATTATATTATGAAAGAATTTAAAGTAGGGTTGATAAAGGGTAGGCACGAACTACCCGTAAGCGAGTATATTTTTAGTAATGAACTAAACTTCCCATTAGATTATAGGGAGTTAGATAAAATTGTTGCTAATTTCATTGAAAAAAATATAGAAATAGAAACAGCTTCAGGGTTTGCCATTAACAGCGTTTCAGAGGGAGGTAGTGACCACCTTTATTATGTTAGTAAAAAAAGACTTGTAGTTTATGTTACAGGTCTTACAGCCTGTACTGCTTCTGTAATAAAGATTTGTATGCACAACGGTGTACACTTAACATTAATGCATTATGACCCTGTGACACAAGAGTATATGCCACAGATTATTTTTTAAACAAAAGAAAGAACAGTTAATATGAATAGCAAGATTATAT
Source organism: Acutalibacteraceae bacterium (assembly GCA_036309465.1). Taxonomy (GTDB): domain Bacteria; phylum Bacillota; class Clostridia; order Oscillospirales; family Acutalibacteraceae; genus CAG-964. The sequence continues at coordinate 27,050 of JAXJTR010000092.1, read as the reverse complement.
TTAAAGATAATGAACACAAAAATATGTACTTTACATTGCTAAAAAAATGCAACCGTGCTGATGCAGAAACAAAACCTGTTATGTATCTTCTTGCACTTACTTGTAATATAGACAGAGCAGAGCAGATGTTTAATTTTAAAGAAATGTGTATCAAGGCAGATAACTTTGAACAGCCTTGGCAAACAAGCAGTTCTGCTAGAGCAATCAGACTTGCATTTGTTTTATGGAATGGATTTCCCACCGAAGAAAAACAGGAGCTTAACAGTGTTTATAATATCTTCGGTTACTCTAGTTGGGATAAGTATTTTTTGGAAGCCATAAAGCTTCGTTACCTTACAACTTAATTTAGAAAGGATTTAATTTAACAATGAAGAAAAATAATGTAGCGTTTACTAACATATTTATGTGCATAGTAATGTCAATTCTTGCTTTAACTTCCTTAGCTTACTTGCTTCCAGCTTTTAAAGATTGTTTTAATGCTTTTGACTACAAATCTTATGCTAACAATATTACTTACACAGGGTATTTTGATAGAATAGATGAGAGTTATAACTGGATTTATTATTACTATGATAAAGATACAAATGTAGTGTATTTTGGCAGTGATACGGAAGTTACTGCTCCATTGTATAATGCTGACGGAACACTTGTAACTTATGATAAATGGTTAAGTAATCGAAACAAAGAAAACAATATAGAAAATTAAACAAGGTAGGTGCAACAAGTAGGTGATAATTAATGGTAAAAAAACAAAATACCCTTGCGGATTTAATAGTATGATGTTTCCTAATTATTGCAAAAGCAAAAAATGTAAGAGTTGTCTACTTAACAAGGAAATAGATGCTACTTTGGAAAGACTAGAGAAAAAATATGGTAAAGCACCGAGTAATTAAGTTTTTAGAGGAGAAGCTATGAAAAATTATATTGCGAATTACGTTAACGACAAATGCAACAAGCAAAGTTGTTGGTATTGTGCTGAAGCAGACAAGCACGAAAAAATTGAAGATTGTCCGCTTTTTAACCTAAAGCAGATAGCTAGAGAACGAAAAGTAACTAACGAAGATGTAACTGATGATATAGCTAAAGCAACAGGATGGATTAAATAATAAATTAGGAGAAGGTTTACTTTATGAATGGATTTAAAAGGATGGCTGACAGTTACAAGCAACTGGTTGAACAAGGCAAAATTACAGAAGAACAAGCACGAAGAAGTATTAAGATTTACGAGATTTTGGCTGGTTGCGATAAAGATGATTTTTGCCAAATGGTTGACAGTTCTGCGTTTAACGATATTATAAGAGCTTTTTTAACAAAGGCTATAAAGAGTGCAGAACTTGATGAGATGTCAGAGAACAAGGTGATGAAGGAGCTTCAACATTTGTTTGATGATTTGTCAGCTAAAGAGATATTAAACAAATATTCTTAATTTCACAAACGAAATACGAAACAAAGAAACTATTGATTTGTTAGACAAAGATGGTGATTTATAATGGCTGAATATACATATTACGAAAAAGGAAAAACTATTGAAAGATTTAAAGGTGTGGAGGACGGTGTTGTTCTTGAATATTCTTCTTTTTGTGGGTTAGTGATGGTTTTCACATATAACAATCCTACTCCTGATGAAATTATGGAATTTGAGAGTAATACCTCAGAATTTCGTTTTATTGAGTTTGAAGAAACAATTATTTTTACTTCAAAGATAGGAAATCTCCCTTGGGCTGATGCACCTTTTACTCCTCACCTGTCAAAGGATTTTACAAATATTATATCCCCAGAAAGTTCAGATAGAGGGCTTTCCTTATTAATTATGTTGGTAGATGCTTCAAGTGGAATACTTATGAATATAAGATTATTGGGGTTATCAAATAAGTTTACTGTTGAATTTAATAAAGCCGTTGAGAGGCTATATACTAAACCTTTTGATAGAAAGCGTTACGATAGTAGTATTGATAGGATATTTAGGACATATAACTCCAAACAATTAGCGACAATGAGCAAGAATTATTGCCGTTTTAGATAATGTTAAATAATCTTTTTTATTTATGAAAAGAAGCGAAAGCAAGGTTATTCCCCTTGCTTTCGCTTCTTTTCGTATTTTTCGTATTCATCATAAAGATTGTATTCTTGTAGAGTTTCTTCGACTAGAGAATAAAGGTTTGTTGTATTAGTTAATTCCTTACTTGTTCGACAAGATTTTATTTGTTTACGTAAAATGTTTCTATACAAAAAACAATTTTCAAACAATATTGCTTTCTCGTTCTCACAAGATTTAAGCTTTATAGCATATATTTTTGTTCCATTACAAATATTTGATAACAACAATCCCAGTTCATTGTTTTTATTTGTATGAACTTGTTCTTGTTGTGTATCCTTATTGCATATAGGTGCATCCGCCATTTTGCTTTCATCTTCTGTAATAAGGCAAGTTTCTCCTAACTCTCCAAAGTTTCTCATATACTATTCCTCACAGTCAAAAATGTGTGTTTGTAAATTAGCAAGCTTAATAAAAATAATCGCTTTGTTCGTAATACCTATATGACTATATCGGTACTATCTCTCCATTTTCAACCGCTTCTTTTATCAAAGGAATTACGATACTATCTCTATCTTTGTTTCCAATCAGCCACATATTATTATTATATTTAGATAACTTTCTTACATCAATAGCTTTATCAATTAAATCCATTTCTGATTTTGCATATTCTTCTTCTGTTTGATATTGAGATGCTTCACCAAGATGAACTAGCGTTTCATCACTAACAACAACATATAAATAAACAAGAATTTGTTCTTCATCTTTTTCTATATTATATATAGAATATTCTTTTTCTTTATAAGTCCCCCTATATATTTCTTCATAAAGACTACATTCGTACATATTAATGTCCCCTATTCTAATTTTTTTTTGGTATTTGAAACTCAAATTTTTGTTCCTTCTCATTGTAACAAAAATAAGCATCAAAAGTTTTTCCCTTATTGTTTATAAAACCCTTAATTAAATTTGTTTTGCCTGTGGATACAAGTTTGATTATGTTATTTTGATTTAATCTTTTACCACAAATTTCAAGATTAAATCCATATCTACAGCCCTGTTTATATCCGCTACAGTTATATCTGCTTTTTTCTTTATTAAGAAGAATTTTGTTACCACAACAAGGACATATTAATTCTTTATTTTCAACATCACTTGATACTATATATGGCTTCATTGGGGCATTGCAAATTTGTTGATACCACCGCAATGTTTTTCTATCCATATCTTTTCTATATTGATTATAACTATATTCTCCTAAAGCTATATCATTTAGTGTTTTTTCCCATTGTCCTGTCATTTCGGCTGATTTAAGGTCATTTATAGGTAAATTATCAATTAGATATTTGCCTTTGCTGGTGGGATGAATTACATTACCTTTTTTTAGAAGATAGTGATGTTCATACAGTTTATTTATGATTGCTGTTCTTGTTGCCTCAGTGCCTAGTCCCATATTGTTTTTCAGCATTAATGCTCTTGTATTTTCATCATTAATTGTTCTACCTGCTGTTTCCATTGCTTTAATTAAAGTAGCTTCTGAATATCTTTCTTTAGGCTTAGTTTCAATTTCTGCTATCCTACTCGACACATCTAAAACTTCTCCTTTATCTAGTAAAGGAATTATTTTATCATCTGTTATACTTCCTAATACAATCCCCCAACCTTTACGAAGCGTTTTCTTACCCTTTGCTCTAAAGATTTCCCCATTACAATCTAATGTCACAGCAGTATGTTCCTCTATCATTGGTGGTACTACCAAACTTATTAAACTTCTTGCTATAATATCATAGAGTTTTTGTTCATCTAAAGATAACTTATTTAATTCACACACTTCATTTGTTGGAATAATTGCTGTATGACTACCGATTTTATCATCATCAAAATGTTTTTTGGTAAACGGCAACCATTTGCTTTCATCTATTTTATATTTTGAATACACAGGTATTTCCATTAACTTTTTTATGGTCGCTGTTACTTCTGGTATCATTGAAGATGGCAAGTATTCCGTAGATGTTCTTGGATATGTCATTTTGCGGTTTTCATAAAGTTGTTGCATTACTTTGTCAGTATGTCCTATCGTCCAGCCGTATTTACGATTACAGGCTATTTTTAATTGAGTAGAATTAAATAGTTTTGGAGCATATTTCTTGTTAATAGTTACATCTACATCTGTAACTATTGCTATATTTTTACAGTTTGATTTAGTATTTATAGCTTCACTTTGGCTTTCAAAGTTATTATTAATGTGTGAGGCTACAAAGTTAGTATTATTTTTATAACAGTCAAGTAGTAATTGCCAATATGACTTTTTGTTAAACCCTGTTATTTCTCTTTCTCTTGCAACAACAAGGTTAAGCACAGCCGTCTGAACTCTACCTACTGAAAAAACTTCTTTGGAAAATTCTCCGTTTTCCTTACTTTTTTGTGTTGTTGCAACCGTAAGATTAAGACCTATTTGGTAGTCAGCGATACTACGTGCAATTCCTGACTGTTGCACATAAATACGTTGACTTCCATCTATAAGGTGGTCAAAAGCTTCTTTTATGCTTGAGGCTGTTTCATCTCGCCATATAGCTCGTTTCCACGGTTTTTTACACCCCATAAATTTATATATCCTATAAAATATTAACTCCCCTTCTCGGTCTATATCTGTTGCATTAATTATCCAGTCTGCTTTATTAAATAATTGCTTAACTGACGAATAACATAATTCTTTTCCTTTACTTATCTCCATTAAAGGTTCAGATGGTGGAATTAGTGGGTATATGTTTAAATCCCACTTTCGGTACTTATCACCATAGGCAATAATTGGAGATAAATCTATTAAATGACCAGCACCATAAGTTAGTATGGCATCTTCTCCTTTGAACTTGAACTTCCATATTCCAAGTTTTCCGTCTTTTTTATGAGGTATTCTTTGCCCTGCTCCTAATGCTCTTGCTATATTTTTTGCTAGAGAAAACTTTTCTGCATAGATAACAACCATAATATGTAATTTGCCTCATTCCTGAATTATTTTTGTTGTTTTATAGTTCTTCTTAGTTTTATTAAATTAAAAATTGAAATTAATGTAATAACAATACCGCAAATAAAAAGACACGCACATATTATTATTGTAACAATTAATATATCCCCTATATAATATAATTCCATATTTTCACCCTTAAATATAATAACATAACTGTATAAAATATGTTATCGTTTTTTTCACGTTTTTTTGCCTTATGGCAAAAAGCTTATTAAACTTATCTCAATTTATAAAAAGCAACAGGCAGAGAAAATCTGCTTGTTGCTTTTTTCAAAATAATGGCATTTGTGGTTCTTTAATCTATCAGCTTATTATTCTTTGCTACTTCCAATGCTTTTTCGTATACAGGTTTCATAACTTTAAGTATTACTCGTTTATACAAGTTTTGTAGTTCTTTATCTAAGTCATAATTATCGTCAGTTTTTCTTTCCCACATTGTCAGTAACAGATTAATATAGTCATATCCAGATATATCCATAACTCCGTTAATGAATTTTTCTACCTTAACAGTATCATTGGTTTCTATCTTTGTATAAGTCATATTCTCAGATATAACTACTATTTCTTTTATGGTTATGTTTGCATATCCTTTTTCAGCATCTTGAGTGTCGGTATAAAACCATAACAGCCTTAATTCTCCGTTAAGGGTTACCAGCAATGGAAATGAGCAATTTCTATTATTATAATTAAGCTCATACAATTTATGATGTATCTCCATATATTCCATCTACTCACTCCTTTATCTTGACTTAATGTATCATTGATAATAAGTCGGCTTCATAAATCTTTATCTTGCAGTTTACTAAATAGTTGTGTAAAAGCGTTCTTTATATTGAGTAAGCAAAACTCTCCTTATTCTAAATAAAATCTTGTAGTTGATTTAATATTTGACTGAGTATGTTTGTATAGGCTTGTCTTGTTTCTGGATAAATCAATCCAAGCAATCCTATTGTTGCTAGTAATATCAATAGAACTGTTGCTACTAATTGTGTTCCATTTATCACTAGCTTCAATATGAATTTCAAAGTATTGCTTTTCTCAACTACCAATACATTTTCGTCTGTTTCATATTTTGTTCTTAATTTTTTTTGTTCTTCTTCTTTTTGTTTTGTTTCAAGATATTTAGAAACGCCAGAGTTAAATGCCATTATTTTTTACCCCTCATTATTCTAATTTTATCAAAGATAGTACCCTTCTTTGTTGGTGTTTCTAATTGTGTGCTTTCATCAGTTATTGGTATTATTTTCTCGTAAATATCTTTGTTAACGTTCAAATTCCACATATCAGCAGATACGCCTGCAATATATGTATCTTTCGCCCTATCTTCCATCATTTCATAAACATCATCTATATTCTTATCTGGTACGAGGTTAAATATGTAATTTATTTTTTTAGGATATAAGTCATCCAAAAAAGATGGAAATATAGTTAGTGCTAATGGTGAAACATCTAAAACCATTATTTTAATATTTTTTTCAAAATATGATGTTTTTAGAAAATCAGATGAGTTGTATGCACCATAATCACACACATAGTATTCGTAATTATAATTAAGAATTTCATCAATATTATCACCTTTAGCATACATATCTACTCCACCATAGGTTATATATCCTTGTATATTATTTTCTTCCACTCCTTCACTAAATATTGTCCTTACCATATCAACAAAACCATTATTATTCATCTCCACATAACACACTTTTTTACCTTTAAGCTGGAGATATTTGCATAATTGCATTGCTTGCGTTGTTGTTCCTGTTCTTCCTAATCCCCCTGCCACTCCTATGGTTTTTCTTTCTATGTTTATTTTTACAAATGGTTGTGTCTTTATAGTATGAGTAGGTTGATTTAATTCAGTTTTCTTTTCATCTATATTTGATTTTCCTTCTAAAAAAGTTGCACAGTCGCTCATTATCTGAGTTGGATATGTAGAAAGAATGAGATTATCAACACCAGCTTCGATAGAAGCTTGAATAATAGCCATTGTCATTGACATCCCAGCACCTATCATAGCTATCTTAATGTCAGGACAGGCTATTTTTATTTGACGTATTATCTCGTACATTTCTGCTGGAGATATTAATGTGTCTTTAACATCAATTACTACATATTCATAATTATCACTAAGCGTTCTTTCAAGTATTGTGTTTCCAGAAGCTACATAACCACTGCACATAACTTCACAACCATATTGATGGGCTGTTTCTTCAACAAAATACCCATCTTCTTTTCTTCCGAAATAAATCACTCGTTTCATATTATTTATCCTCTCAATTAGCCTCAGTTTGTTCAATCAACTTTTTTATACAATCATCCACATATCGCATATCTATTTGTTGTTTTTTTATAACAGGTGGCTCGTGTCCTTCTTCACTATATGACACACCATAAGTAAAAGCTTTGTATTCTTCATTTTGTTTTTCGTGATAATAACCTATAAAATCAAAACTTCCTATTATAAGACTTGTATCTCCACCATCGTGTACCGACAATACCCCTGTTATCTTAATGCACTCTTTATTTCCTACTCTTACTTTTTCTGCTGTATCAATATCTACTATTTTTGAAGGAAACGCTAACATATCATTTGCTGGTAAATTAGTTCTGTTCATTTCTTCTTCAAGTTGTTTATTTGAGATGTTATTTTCATCAACTACACTAGATGTTGGACTAGATGAAATAAGTATACTACCATCCGTCATAAATAATCTCCCAAAACTTGTTATTCTATTTTTTATATTTGCAAATGAACTTGGGTATTTAACTGTTAGCAATCTGTCATTTGTTATTATATCTTTTAATTCTGATGTAGTATTAAATTCGTCTTTTTCATATATCTTAGCCTTGTTATACGAATGTTTCTTTGTATTCTGCAACATTTGTTCTGTAAACCATTCTACTGTGGATGTTCCCTTACTAGCGTTTGCATCCGTATATCTTTCTGCACATACAACAAACATTGGATAACTTTCTTCGTAAACTTCTGTTAGAAAGTAGTATCCTGTAATAAACAGATAGGTTTGATTGTAATTATCAACAACCGTACCTCTAGCCTTTACACATTCTATTTCTCCTATTGTTAACTTTTCTTCACTCTCAAAAGTTATTTTCGTGTCATTTTTGTCATTAGAAATCGGATAATTTACAAATTCTCCACTAGTTATACAATCAAATGTCGCATTATAACATTTATCTACTATACCATCTAATGTTTTGAGCGTTTGATTGTCACCAAATGTTGCTGGTGAGGAAATAGCGTAGCAATAAGCGTTATTATAACACTGATACACATAACCTACGTCATTCATTTCAACAGTCCTTAGTGATAATCTTGTAAATGGAAATAAGTATCCGAAGTAATTATAGTAGGCACTTTCCCCATCATAATCTGTTGGCATTTGTTTTACATCTTCTATTTCTCGCTTTGGGACAAAAACACCACTTGTTGCTATCTCCGTAGGATTTAATTCTAAATTCTCCTGTTCTATTTCATCATTTTTACAACCTATTGTCAATAGAAAACTAAACGCTAATATTCCTGTAATTATTTTCTTAAACATTTTAATCACCCCATAATCAAGATTTACTTTCATATTGTTCTGTATATTTTTCTGTATCTTCATCTGAAATATTTTCATCTTCAATACGATTTACTTTTTCGGTTGCTTTTTCTTTACCCTGCAATATGTCTATATTTGACTTAGCTTGTTCTATGCTTTCTTCAAGTTCACTTATTCTCGCTTTACAATCCAATATAAGTGAACTTATACTTTCATAATGTGTTTCACATTCTTGTATCTTCTTATCAATTTTAGATTGTTCATCTTGTATCGTGTTTTCCTTGGATGTACAATATATTTCAATCGTGTTAAGTATTTCTTTCTGTGACTTTTCCTGTTTAGATATTTCAGCGTTTAGTTCATTTATCTCCATTTCATTATTTTTAATTATTCTTTCTAATGAAGATATTTTATATCCTTTCTTATCTAATATCTTTATTTTGTCCTTTTTCGTCACAGCCTCTTTACTAGTACAAAGATAAGCACCATATAATGCAGGGGTCTCTAATTCATTCCCCTCTACATCAACATTACTTTCATAAGCAACAGTTACTGTCATTACTTGCATTTCCTTTGGTATATCACTTATTTTTATAACATTAAAGCCATTTTCTTTATATACAATTTCAGATGTACATTCTTTTACTTCTCCAGATGTTATTTTAGCATCACCATAATATTGATATTCGTTAATGCCATCAAAAACTAAATTTTCTATAGACACTTCTAATATCATCTCTTGGCTGGCTTCACAATATTCCCAGTTTTCAACTGTAAACTTTTTTCCTAACATATCTTCAACTGGTTCACCTATTTGTGTAATTGCTACATTCTCTTTATCAACTCCACCCAACCAATATGGTGAAGTAAAAAAAATTATGTACCCAGTTATTATTGCAAGAGCAATAATTACATAAATTGTGGTTATTTTATCTCCACTGCTGTAAAAGCTCGTGCTTTGCGATATAACAACATCATCTTTATTATTTACGTCTACTTCACTTGATTTATTTCCTTTTAGTAAATTTAGCAAGATATTCTCTCCCTTCTATTAAATAAAATTAGCACCTGTAATAAAACAGTAATACATACCTAACAACACAAACACCAAGACAAATATAATTGGTGATAATATCATTAGACATATCCCTAACTTTCGTAATCGTCGATAGTGTATTACTTTTTTTACAATAGTATCATTGTTTTTTTGCATCATATCACATTAATCCTCTCTTAGGACAAGCTCTTTTTAATATTATACAATATTTTTTTATAATATAATTGTCGATTTTTTCACACTTATGTTTCTACTTTATCAATAAGCCATTCGCCTTTTTCTTTAACCAACTGATATTTTTCATAAATCTTAGTTTTAGTATAACCAGAACGATTTTCTGTTTTGACCTCTATAACACTTACTGCTGTAGCCTTTGTGGAATAAATTTTTCCACAATAAACATCAATATTATCAATAGAAATAACTGTTTTTTCTGGAATAAAAAACATTAAATCAAACTCACTTCTACTAAGTTCAAACCAGTTTTCTGTTACAAGTTGCTTATATTGATTTTCTTTATACTTTAACTTAGTGTTATTATCACACTCATAATATACATCAGCATAATTTCTTATTAGCACCTCAATTTCAAGTTTCGCATTATAATCATTATCGTTTACAACATCACTTGAATTTTTTTGATTTTTTGCCGATAGTTCATCAGATAGTTGTCTATTAATATTCAGTTGTTCTTGATACTTAAAACAGAGCGAAAAGCATATCACAATTAAGAATATATAAATAGCGATAGTTAATCTGTGTTTTTTTATATATTGCTTTATAAGTTCATTCACTATTCTTTTCCCCCTATATAAATAAAGCCTTCAAATTCATATCCATCTACAGGATATGTGCCATTTTTCTTTTCAAGTTTCTTGTATACAAATTGCTTTTTCTCATCATTAGAACGTATAGAATAAGAAATCATTATGTCACCGTTATTCTTGACATTCTCTACAAATGCTACAAAACCACCAGTATTACCTTTTCTCCACACTCCTACAGAACCAGCACGTGCAAGACTACCCTTATCTTTTGTTGAATAATCATACCATTGACCAGATGGCTTTCTTACAGGCAATCCTGTGTGTGTAATAAAAAAATTACCATAAACTTCATAGCAACGTCCCCATACATAAGCAGAATTACCACCAATTAAATTTTTATTATCGTCAAACATTCGTTGTGCTTCATTATCATTAAAATAATTACCTGTAGAATATCTTGTATTACTATACTTTGGAGCTTCCTTTCGCACATTAAATATGCTTTCATCAGTACGGTTAAATTCATAAAAACCACCCTTACCACGCTGAGCATAATCAGAATACACAGTAGTTTTCGTTACAACCATATCCCCTCTGTTATTGGACAATACAGTAGCAACCTCGTATATGTAGTTCTTATAATTATTTTTTACTTCCAATACTATTCCTACTTTTTTTCCGTTATCTTCATAAAAAAGAATATCCCCTACATTTGGATGAACATTACCATCAATTATAGTTATCTCGGCATTGTTCCATAGACTAACATACCAATTCCTACAATTAATATCCCATCTAACGTTTTCCAAGTCAGTATCACACGCTAACATTAATGTTCCAACATATAGTGTAGACCAATCATTCGGTACTCTTGTCTGTGGTGATACATTTGGATACAACTTAAAATTAATTGATGGTATCATCATTTCTAAGGTCGTGTTGGGTGTTTTTAAGATTTCATTTGACATTGATGCTAAAATTGGAATTTCATTTTCAACAATGGATGTATCTTCCTCAGTAGACACATAACCAACTAATATATTTAATATAAGTCCTACTGTTGCAATAGCCACGATAATTGCAATTCCAAAAGTTGAAATAATAAAAGACATAATAGTAATGACAATTCTTTTTAACCATTTCATTACACCCACGGCAGTTTTTCCTGTTTTTCTTGCAGTATCAACTGTAGCACCTATTGCTTTCCCTGTAGTCCTTGTAGCATTAATTAATTGCTCATATTCTTCATTGTTCACAAAATGCCCTTCTTTCAATAAACACCATAGCCACTTTTATGACTATGGTGTACTTTTAATTATACGCCACCCTTGAACATAGCAAGCTCATCTGGGGTACAAATAACTTTATATCTTAATGTTTCTTCTCCTGTAGACATAACACATTCTCCTCGTTCAAGAGTCGGTATGCTTTCAATTTCGGTTGCAGTTAAATTACCACCAAGGGTTTGTGTCAACTTATTTAGCATTGATACATCTTGTTTAAATATAATCTTATATTGAGCAAGTGCGAATAGTGTCTTTATTAGCTCTACACTTTTTGCATCAACTGTACTGTCTGGATAATAGTCATTCATAGACTGTGATGCAAGCCATATTCCAGCGAAAAACTTTCTTCCTTCTCTAGCATAAACTGATACCTGTTCCACAGCATAAGGCTTATTTGCATTAATGGTCTTATGGCTTTCGTCTAACAACAATAAGAAATGTTTTACTTCAGCCAGATTTATCTCACCATCTTCATATTTGCTTTTTTCATTTGTGCCTATTTTGACAGCATTAGCCCAGCACAATGTTAATACATTGAACAGTTGAGCATCAAAAACACCTGTATCAAGGTTAGCAAGACTTGATAAATCATAAACAACAAATTGTTCATTAAGAACATCAGCAACGGAAGTATGTCCATCAAAAATAGCCGAATATGTAGTACACATTTTTTCTAATACAAATACTATATTTCTATAAAGTATTTTTGTATCTTGTTGATTTTCTTTTTCAAACTTTTCTTTTGCAAAACTCAACAAGTCGCTTAGTGTTGGGTACACATCATTAGGAAGTCCTGTAACTTGAATACCAGTAACCGTCTTATTTTGCGGTATTAACCCTTTTTTTACATAAAGGTCTGTAACTAAACTTTCAAAACACATTTTTTCTGTATCTGAACAGTTTGGTGATAAGAAATTATACATATTTTTTATCTTATTAATGTGCATAGCATAAGACTGTTCTTCGTTTTCTCGTGTAGCCATTATTTGAAGCAAATTAATAATACCACTGCTACCATCTAATTTGATAACAGTTCCTCCCATCATCTTAGCTTCCTCAATAAAATCACCAACCACATCAGCTACTCTTACATAATCACCTCTTACAACTCTATCTCTTATGGTTTTTTTAAGGATAGTAGATTTACCCATACCCATAAGACCAGTAACAACAGCGTTATAAGAAGTTCTTACGTTGCTGACATTAAAACAATCAAAAATAACGTTACCAGCAATATCGGTACTTGATGTTTTTCCCAACAACGAACCATATTTATCATTTAAAGAAGAAAAATGAAACGGATTGCCAACCGCTATAACCTGTGAAGTTATAGACTGTCCTTCACGTTTATTAAGTATAAATCCATCATCCTGTGATGATTTAGGTAAAAACATACTTCTCCATTCATATTCTTGCTCGTTAAGATTAACACAACACTTGTACTCATTACCATCAAGATAATTTTTAATATCCTTTTTTATATTTTCTAAATCTACTCTTGTTTTTGCCGACAAATATACTCTTGCAACTATACTTTTAACAACTTCACCCATTGTAGCTAGTTCGTTGTACAAGTCAACAAGTTCTTGCCAACGTTTCTCAGCATCCATAGTTTCTTCTATGTTCTTTGCCATATTATATCTGCTTCGCTGTTCGCCTACAGAACGGTTAAGGTTTTTCCTTACCTCATCTTTATTTAATGTCTTTATGTCAATAGTTGTTATTGCTCCTGTTATATTCATTATATATGTGAGCCAATGTCTATCTACAGATGTTGGATAATCATAAATATACAGACAGGTTTCAAAACCATCACCTGTTTGTACACAATCAGAAAAATTAAAACTAATACCACCTCTAGGCTGTAAAATTTCTAATAAATACGCATCATAACCTTTTTTACGAATTTGTTCCTCACTATCATCTCTTATTATTCTTTGTGGTAACTGCTCATCATTAAACATTGATGTGCATTTATTTGTCATTTTGAAAATACACTGTAATTTTTCATACAGTGGTATTTCACTTATGAGTTGTGTTGGATTACCGAGAGTGCTTAATGCAATGTTTTTGTTATTAGTTACATCTTCAAATGTTTTTCCATAAACAAAAAGAAAATATTCCCTATCGGTACTTTCTTTTTCAACCTGTTCTAACTGCTCAAGTTTTTCTTGCAAAACTTCTTTGTATAAAGGGTTTTTTTCAATATTAATTTTGTGATGGTAATAAGCTTGTTGTCCTTTAGTATTTGTAGGAAAATTAATCCCTACAATTTTACAATCATCTGAATACATTTTTAGGAACTTCTGTATCTGAGCATTATCACCAGTTATGTCCATTTCAGAAATGTTGGTCAAGTCCTTAGTTCTAAATTTCAATATATCTAAAAACATATGATTTTTACACTCTATAACATTTCGATATATCCTTTTGAATGGCAATATTCGCTCGGTAGTTCTTCTCGCTTTTGCTAAATCCCTCATAGCCTTTTCATTTTTTTGGATTTGCTTTTGATATTTTTTTTCGGCTTTGGTTAACTCTTTATTCTCTCGCATTACCACTCTCACTCCTTACATATTCTAACAGCATATTCTCAGTTTCAATAGCTTCTTTTGTTGCCTTAACTTCCTTAACTTTTGGCATTTCAAACCCATAATATTTGTTTTTATTTCGTATTAGTGCTAGTAACATTGAAACAATCACTTTTTTGTCCTTATTTGTAGGACTTCTTAAAACACAAAACACACCAACTATCACATTAAAAAAAACATAAATTCCGCTTAACTGAGGAGAAACCATTTCTTGTGTTCCAAGACCCAATAACAAAAATAATAGAACTATTACTAAATCCGAAAAAGTTATTTTGCTAAAAATACGTATTTCGGATTTTAATTCTTTAACGATAGGATATTCTGCCACCGCTTATCACTCCTTATTATTCTTAATCATTTGCTGATGTTTTTTATAAGCTTCTTGCATCCGTTGAGATAGGTTTACTTCCGTCCCCAATGGAACATCTTGAGTTGTATACAAACCTTGTTCTTTCAATCTTTTACTTCTCATCCTTAAAACCTCAGTAAGATTTACTTCGTGTTCAAGAGCTTCCTGATAAGGTGTTAAACCATCATTGTTACTATTACTACTCATTATTAACTCTCCTTTTTGCAGGGATAGTGAAGAATTGTTCTTTCACTATCCCTAGCATATAAATCATCTCTTAAATCCACCTGTTTTGTTATTACGCCTATTTCTCATCCTTAAAACCTCAGTAAGATTTACTTCGTGTTCAAGAGCTTCTTGATAACTATTTTTAGGTTTAGATTTACCATTTACTGCAACTGTATTATCACTTCTTCTATTTTCTACCGTTGGTGATATGTTTCTTTGTGTTGCATAATTCAAGTTATCTCCATTTGAAACAGACCTGTGGTTATCTTTTGAACTACTAGCCATTCCATTTTCACTACTTTGTGAGGTTTTGGTATGTGGACTTTTTTCTATTATAGTTTCACCTCTACTATTTATACCTTGTTGAACAGTAGCTTCGTATGTGTTTTTTGCTTCTATATAGTCACCAGTATAAGGTTTATTATTTTCCCACGCTGATGTTTCTGCGTTATATGTTGTAGCCTTTGCCTGTAATAAGCTTGCTTGTGTGCTTTCAACATCACCAGCATAATTTTCAGAATAAGTTGCTTCAACTCGGTTCTCTGCTCTTTCTAAATTAGATGAAGCCAACTTTTCATTAACGCCACTTTGGACATTAGCGTGTAAGTAATTTGCCTTATCTTCCATCTGTGATGTCTTATTATTTAACCTTGCACCTTCTAACTGTTCCCCTAGTGAAGCACCTTCTAACTGTTGACCTTGCAAAGCTTGTCTTGCATTAGTATTAGCATTGTAAGAAGAAATTTGTTGTTGCATTTCTTGTTGTGCAATAGTTTGTTCTGCAAGCTTGCCCTGTTCAGTATTCTTATAATTAATGCTTGCATTATTACTTGCAATCTCAGCGTTTGCCCTCGACATCATTAAATTTTCTGACTGTTGAGAATTATTATTAAAGGCTGTTGCAATGGCATTATTAGATACTGTTTCCATTCTCATATTAGTATTTGCTTGTCTTTGAGCTAAACTTGGATTATTCTCCATTACCTCAGCCGTCTGACTACTAATAGTAACTTCTCTTTCGGCATTTGCAACTGCATTTTTATGTGCTATATCAGGATTATTTTCTCTAGCTTGAGCCTCTGCATTTGCAAATTGTGTATTTGCCTCAATACCAGTTAATACGTTTTCTTCGGTAGCAGTTCTTCCTTCGTCAGTATCACGATAATTTACATTTGCTCTTGCCTCGGCATTTTCCATAGCATATCGTGAAGCAACCAAGTTTTGTGATGCACCTGATTTCACATCATCATACATTCTTGCAGTTGCTTGATTTGCTTGAGTTTCATTTTGCATCTCTCGTTTAGCCTTAATATTATCAAGTCTATCTTGCCTCTGCTTTGTTCGTTCTTGATAACCTCGTGTATTAAATCGCCCTGCTATAGCATCATCAACACGTTGTTGTCTATTAATTGCCATTTGCTCTCCATATTCGTTCTTTAATCTGGAATTAGATTTTCCAGACTGTGTTTCAGAACGTGGAACACCCTCTCTAACAAATTTTTCTGTTGCTCTAGCAATACCACTATGATACGCATTAGCAGAGCTTCCATAAAACTGTGCTATATGTCTTGATGCACCACCAATCGCTTTTGCTGGTGCTTTTGCTATTGCCCCTGCAACCATACCAGCTCCTGCAACCGTTGCCATAGATTTTGCAAGTCCACCATCTACACCTAAAATTTTCTTTAGCAGTTCAGGTCCTTGTATACACGCTAATGCTATAAATATAAGGATTATATTTTTTGCTATTGGCTGACCTGATAACCAGTCTTGTGAATTTAAGAATTGTCTGCCAGCACAAAATATTTGAAATACTACTCCAGAAAACCATAAGCAAACAACAATACCAACGCTTGACATTATTATTTCCTTTATCTTTTGCCCCCCTGTGAGGTCAAAAGGTGCTATTACCGCTGAAAATAGATAATTAAATGCTAAATCAAATATAAGTTTTATGATTTTATACGCTGTAGCTATCATCATTATTGTTACAATTAATAATGATATGAAAAAATTCAGCCAATCTACTGTTATTTGATAAGGTAAATCTCCTCTTGCCATACCATTTAATGGCAGTGGCTCATAATAATCACCTATGTATATTTTTTTATTACCATCTCTGATAACGCTCCAATGATGGTATAAATAAACTTTCCAAAATGGGTCATTGTTATTTTCTTCTGGTAATCCAGAAGCTCCGATTGCTTGCATATTATAAGGTTTTTTTCGATTAAAAGCTTCTCCACCATCTGTCATTCTGTCTATTTCTTCGCACGATATGTAATCTATTGAATTTGCCACTAAATAGTCAAAAGCTCCTTTACAATTATCGTATATAGGAACAAAATCATAACCATCTCTTACATAAGGATTTTTAATAGAGTTAAACTGTGAGTTATCCATTGAATAATTCCAGTAATTATTATTAAAAATAATGTACTCAATATCCGTCATAGCTTCGGCTGCACACAAATCTGCTTGTGTAAAATTACGTCCATAGCCATCAACGTTTCCAGCCGTAATATTATACATACTATCTGCTGTATCAGAAACAAAATGATTTTTCAAATTAATTCCGCTTATAGTACCCTTGTATTGTGTATAAGGTGATGTACCTGTCAATAATAAAGGTACTCCTACCAGCAAAATTATAAGTAACAATACATTCTGAATAGCTTTTTTGTGAGAACCCTTGCGTATCACCTCATCCCCTTTAATTATTAAATTCATACCTAATAAAAAAATGGATACGGCTATTCCAGCCAGAATAAATGGTTTATATGGTGCGATAACATTTATAAACTCATCAGAATACAAAAAGCCGAATATCTTGTAACTTGAAGAATACAGATATTCGACCGCATCACAAATACTTCTTAAAATACAAGCTACTCCCACCAATATCATACGAAACATATCTGATGCTCCAAAGAGTGTTGAATACTCTGTACTTCCCATCAAATGTTCAAGAAATGTCGTGTATGACATTCTCACATCTCCTTTCATTATGCTATATATAAAAATCCACATAAGCCTCTACGTGTAAATTTCATCTTCATTAGAATTTACACTGTAGCTAATACTTTTACAGCATTAACTACAGTGTTCATACAACTTATAATCGTCGTTTTATGCTACATAAATATTCCACATACGGCACTACTTATTGGAACTGCAAAAGCAACTAATATACATCCTATTATTATTTTAATAAATATTCCTTTTACTTTCTCTGTTGCTTTATCACCCATTAGCATTAATATGAAACCACAAATAAGAACAATCGCCGCCATAATAACTGGGACTATAAGCTTCATATCATCTAGAAAAGTATACACCTTAGAAGCAATTTCTTCGATAATACTTTTTGTCGTGGTAACCTTTGGTGACATTAGTTGTATTTCCAGTTGTGATGATACTGTCTGTAATGTTGTGACAATTCCCATTTTTACATCTTCCTTTCTTTTAGATTTTCAACGCATTAAGTCACTTTTTTACGCTGAATAATATATAAGATTATTACTACTGCTAATGCAATAATAACAATACCTACACTAATTGATAAAATGATTAACGGTGTATTATTTTCCGTCTCAACCTGTGCTTCCGTTGGTGCTTCTGATTGTACCTCTGTTTTCTTTTCCGTTATACTTTCTGTATGTGTTTCAGTTTGCCTCTCTGTTATTGCTTCCGTAACTATTTCAGTTGTCGGTTCTGATGCACGTATATATTCGGCTGTCATTGTATTTATGTATTCTATTTCATTTGTATCATAACCATATACAACAACAGCTTTATAACCGTTGTAATCAGGTAAGAGAACTTCTCCACCATATTCAGCAATATAATCTGCTACTTTGTGCTGACAAACACCTTTAGCATTTCTATACCATACACCATTTTCTTCGTAAGCTTCACCATCCCAAGTTAGGGAATTTAAACGATAATATTTTGTATTCATACCTCTTGCAAGCAATAAATCATCATAATATTTGCTGTCAATCGGTGAATTGCTATCCTTGTTAATTGTTATAACCTTACCATTAACCGTAATCGTTATAGTATCAGCATTATAATTATTTGCCTTAAATGTAAAAGGATTGGTTATATCTTTCCAGTAATCATTACCCTTATTTACATCTTTAAGAGGAGCTGTAACGGTAACATTATTCCCAGTATTTTTATCCTTAACATTAAAGGACATTTTTTGTGGTATCTCAGGTCGTTGTTCTTCCCCAATATATTTTTTTGTATATGTGGCATTTGTTTTTCTGTTTATTATAAGACTATTTTCATATTCAATACTTTCTGCTTTTGCTTTATACTGTTTATCCCCATCAGTAACAGTTATTTCTTTTTCTGCATCTTCTAAAGTAAATTCGCTTTGATTATAAAGCATATCAGCAACCGTTCTTTTTATTGTCTTATGAAAATCTTGGCTACCGTTTTCATTTCGTTGCGAGGTAACACTATTATCAACCAGATTATATGTATTACCTTCGTACTCTATCTGATAATCAAATTTCGGTTCATTTGCACCATCACTGTAATTATAAGAAGATAGCACCTTATTCTCGTCTATTTTCTTATATGAAAATTCATTCATACTAATACTTTCCACAGTCAAGGGTGTTGAAAATATTAAACCAAGTAGCATTATAAAAGTTGTTATCCTTTTCACTATTTATTTCCCCTTATTTTTCATCAGTTTCGCCAAGTATATAAGCCACATCAACATCATAGTATCTAGCTATTTGCATTGCTATTGAATATGGTAATGCTCTGCCTTGCTTTTCATACGTATAATACGAGGACATCATTAAACCTAGTTGTTCCGCAACTTGAGTCTTACTCAATCCTAATGCTTGTCTTAACTCTTTCAATCTTTCTCCTGTTACATTCATACTTTCATTCATATTTTTCCCTTCTTTCTTTATAAACACAAATAAACATCATTTATATGACATCTATTTCTGTTTACAACTCTATTATTCCGTTTTACAGGTGTCACAAGCGTAAACACTTGTGACACCTTCTCTTATCAGTTGAAAGTTTTCATTGCTCTATCGCCAAATAAATGCCATTTATGAATGTTTCTTTTTGCGATAAGTAGCAACTACAATCAATGCTGAAATCAACATTATTGCAACCATAAACATTGTTTTGACTGTGGTAATATCACCTGTTTTTGTTGGCGTATTTGGTTCATTAGAAGTATTAGGGGTATCTGAACCATTTGGTGTTCCATTACCTGTTACATCTTCATCTGTTTCTATTGATATATCTGTATCTGTTAATGGGGTATCTCCTCCATCAAAATCACCTGAACCGCTTGATTTTATGTATACAGTCTGTCCCTTATCGTTGATGTCCTCGTGTGAAGCTACTTCCAATTCGCCAAAATACATTTTCTCAAATACAACAACTGATTTGCCCCCCAATGAAGCACTATTAAATGTAAATTCAATATCAACCGTTCCATTTTCGCTCATTGCTACAAAAGTTTTTTCAGAGGTTACATATTTTCCATTTTCTATTAATGGTTGATTTGTTTCTTTAAACATTAATGTACCTTTGATTGTATATTCTTTTCCAGCTATCAAGTTTTTGTATTCTACAATATCAACTATTGTTACTTCTTTATTACTCTCAACTTCCTTTTTGCCAGTCGATTTATCTGTAGCTGTTGTTTTGATAGATGGGTCTTTAAACTTAACAGTCTGTTCATCATCTGTAAGGTCTGTATGACTTGCAACTTTTAGCTCATCAAAGTATACATCTTCAAAAGCTACTACACTCTCACCTCTTAGTGCAAGTGAATTAAATGTAAACTCAATATCAACAGTTCCATTTGCTGTTTCGGCAATAAATGTCTTTTCAGCAGTTACAGGCTTACCACCATCCATTAATGGCTCTCCTGTTGATTTAACCATCAATGTTCCTTTTACTGTGTACTCTTTACCAACGATTAGATTTGAATAAACAACTGCATCAATAATAGTAGTTTTTTCATTTACATAAGCAAAATGTTCTTCGGTCTTACTATCTTTAGCTGTTGTTTTAATATTGGTATCTGTAAATGTCACGGTTTGTCCTTCGTCTGTAATATCAGCGTGACTGGCAATTTCTTTTCCCTTGAAATATAGGATTTCATAACATACAACTGACTTACCTTTTAACGCACTTGAATTGAAAATAAACTCAACATCAACTTTACCGTTTTCTGTTTCAGCAACAAATGTAGTTGTTCCTGTTACTTTTTTACCATTAACAAATAAATAGTCCCCTGTTTCTTTATCCATTAAGTAGCCATCTAAAGTATACTCTTTTCCAACTACTAAATTTTTATATTCCACCGTATCAATCAAAGTGGTCTTAGCTTGTTCGTGGGCAATATTTAATTGTGTATCATTATCTTTTGCTGTTGTTAATATGCTTGGCTCAACAAATTTAACTGTTTGGTTATCATCATTAATGTCAGTATGTGTTGCAACTTTAATGTCTTTATAATAAACATTTTCAAATACAACTATTTCTTTACCAATAAGTGCCTTAGAGTTAAATGTGAACTCAAGATTTACATTGCCATTCTTGGCATCTGCTATAAATACCTTGCTTGCTTCAACAACTGAACCATCTATCATAAGTGGTTCGCCAGTTTCCTTATTCATCAGTGTACCTTTTACAGTATACTGTTTTCCAACCACAAGGTTTGTATACGATACTGTGTCAATTATTGTTGTTGTATCATTTACATAAGCTTTGTGACCCTTTGTATCAGCATCAACGGCTGTTGTTTCTGCATCTGGTTCTTTGAATTTAATAGTCTGACCTTCATCATTAATATCTCTATGCTCAGCTATTACATTGCTACCGAACAATAACACTTCATAACAAACAACTGACTTACCCTTTAAGTCTAAACTATTAAAGTTGAACTCAACATCAACAGTTCCATTGGTGTCATTTGCTGTAAAGGTTGTTTGGCTTTCAACCATTTTTCCATCTGAATAAATAGCTTTGCCTGTTGACTTATCAACTAATAAGCCTTTTACAGTGTACTCATAACCAGCAAGAAGATTTGTATATTCTACCTTATCAATTAGAGTAGTTTCTTCTCTAACAAAACTATCGTGACCATCAATAATTGTATCAGTTAATGTTGTTCCGATTGCTGGGTCTGCAAAAGTTACTGTTTGACCTTCATCATTAATATCTTCGTGAGTTGTTACAAGTATATCCTTATAGAATACCTTTTCAAATACAACAACCGATTTACCAATAAGGGCTGATGAATTAAGTATAAACTCAACATCAACAGTTCCTGTATTGCTGTTACCTGTATTAAATTCTTTTTCAGCAGTTACAGGTTTGCCGTCTATTAATAGAACGTCACCTGTTGATTTATCCATCAGTGTACCTACCACTTTGTATGTGGTATTAGTACCTAGCTTCTCATACGCCACAGTGTCAATTATTGTTGTTTCACTGTTAGCGTAAGCAAAATTAACACCTGTGTCTTTATCTTTTGCTGTTGTAGAAATAACACCGCTTAGTCTATTGTTAAATGCTATTGTTTTATCAATATTCCATTCGATTGTTAGTTCTTGCTGTTCTGTTGTTATGTATCTGTCTGGGGCATCTATTTCTTTTATTGTATAAACACCAATAGGAATATCTTTAATAATTACTTTTGCTGATTTACCATCCTCTGATAATGTATCAGTAATACCTGTTATATCAATTTCTTCGCCAGACATTGATGTACCTGTTACGTTAAACTTAACGCCCATTACCTCGTTATCATCAGCAATCTTCTGTATTGTCAAATCGCCCTTTCTTAGGGTGTTATTAAATTGGACAGTGTAATTTCTATCCTGACCCTCATAAGGCTCAACAACAATGGTTTTTGCTTCTTGAGGTTCGTAGATGTATTCAAGTCCATTTACTTCAACACCATTCAGCATAAATGGTACGTACATTTCTGTTACTGTATAGGTTGCAGGGACAAGCTCTAACAACATTTCACCAGTGCTGTTTAGTGTTATAGTTTTATGGTAACCAAGCTCATCACAGTCTATATCCAAAACAACTCCCTCAACTACTCCGTTTTCAGAAGTCTTTTTAATTTTTACTGTCTGTGGTTTTGCAGGGTTCTCTACCTCTACATAAGTAGTTTCATCTTTCTTGATGGTTACCTTAATAACCTCTGGAGTTAAATACTTCGCTGGAGCTTTTGTTTCTTTTAGGTCGTATGTTCCTACAGGAATGTTTATAAATTCTAATTTACCTGATGGTTCTATAGTTTTTGATATATTTACTTTTTTACCAGCATCAGAAATGCCAGAAAGAGTAAATTCAATACCCTCAAACATATTATCGTATGTTACTTTAGTAAGATTACCTGTACCTGTTGCTAATGTATT
Organism: Acutalibacteraceae bacterium; assembly: GCA_036309465.1. GTDB lineage: Bacteria > Bacillota > Clostridia > Oscillospirales > Acutalibacteraceae > CAG-964. Next base: position 3,720 of record JAXJTR010000092.1, on the reverse strand, counting down.
ATTGAATTTTATTTCAACTGTTTCTTTAGCCTTAACAGTAATAGTCTGAGGTTCAGGCTTGTTATAGATATAATCTAAACCATTAACCTCTACACCGTTTAGCATATATGGAACATAAATCTCTTTGAATGTATATGTACCTTCATCCAGCTTAACAGTAAATGTGCCGTCAGCATTTGTTGTTAGAGTTTTGTTTATTTCTTCGCTTCGGTAGTTTACACCTACTACATCAAAGCGAACACCCTTTACAACTCCATCTTCTGATATTTTCTTTAGTGTTACCTCGGCTTTTTCATAAGTATTTGCAAAGAACACCTCGTATGGTGTTTCGTATTCCTCTTGTGTTGTAGGGAATTTCACATCTACATATTGTGGTTCTTGCTTTTTGTATGGGCTGTCCTTTGATAAAATTTCTTCAAACTTATAACGACCCTCTGCAAGGTCTGATGTTATAAGCTCACCGTTTTCGTTTGTCTTTATGCTTTCGTAAACAACTTTACCTGTAGTAACATTTGTTACCTTGAACTCAAAGCCCTCAATTAATCCATCATCAGATGTCTTTACAAGTCTTACTTTTCGTCCTGTTTTATTGTTTACTGTGATATTAACAGTACCATTTGATTTGCCATTAATAACTACCTTACCATTGTGTTTATACAAGCTAGGATAATAATTAGTTTCTCCATTTGCTCCAACACCAGCGTTTGCTTCATAGAATGAATATTCGCCGTATGGTATTCCTGTTAAACTTAGTTTTCCGTTTTCATCTGTACTTGCTGTAGCTACGATAAATCTTCCGCTGTATGAATATCCGTAAAGTACAAATTTTGCACCTTTGATATGACCGTCTGTAGCAGTTTTTGTTAACTCAAGATTACCTGTAAGCTCAACATTGGTAAATGTTACTTCCTTGTGTTCGTTCTTTGCATTGTTGAATAAAACAGTTTGACTACCTTGTTCTGGCTCTGCCCAGTATTGCTTTTGGTTATCTGTTAGTTCCTCATAAACTTGATATGAACCAACTGATGGAATATCAATTACTGTTTCTTGATGTGGATATAGATATACCTCACGGTAAAAATCATTGCTGTTACCCTTTACAACAAACTTAAAAGGTTCAATAACTTCATTAATGTAACCTTTTTGAGCAGACTTTTTCTTTATTGTAAGGGTGTAGTCCTTTTCTTCTGATACATTATGGAATGATACAGAAGTTTCTCTGTTTGGAAGGATTGTTATAGTTTGTGATTGAGCTTTTTTATACTGAGGCATTTTGGTTTCATTGATTGTATAAGTACCAGCAGAAAGATTAATATTACCCTCACCGTCTGTATACTTACCCTCGTAGATTAAACCTACTGGGTTTCCGTTTCTATCGGTGCTTGCTTCGGTAACATAAGTACCAATCAATGTACCATTCTCATCAGTTCCCTTGTATATTGTAAATTTAACACCAGCTACTACTCTTGTTCCATTAATCGCTTCTGATGTCTTTACAAGTCTTAACCAACCATCCTTTAAGGTGTTATGGAATGACACCGTTGCAGGGTTATTCTCTGTATTATTTTCTATTACTGTTATTGTTTGTGGTTCTTGCTCGTGGTATCTGTCCTCGTTAACAATTTCCTTTATTGTATATTTTCCAATATTAAATTTCTCATTGATAAGACCATTGCTGTTAGTAGTATATACACCTACTAATTTGTCAGCACTTACTGTATCTCCCTCATAGATTTCCATATCTATGTTGGCAACTATACCATCTTCTGAGGTCTTTTTTATCTGCAAGTAACCCTGCTTTTCATAGTTTGGTATTGTTGGTGGGTTGAATGTAAACACACCTTCTGAGCTACCAGTAGATGTAATTTGTCTTACATATAAAGTATCGTCCTTAATGTATCCATCAGGTGCAGTAACTTCTTGAATTGTTACTGTACCAAGAGGTAAACAAGGGTTAGGGTCATCTCCGTTGTAATAAAAATCATTATTACTATCAACTAGATATTCTGATGATAAACCAGCATAACCGTATTCATCAGTTTTTAATGTCCAATATCTTTTAAAAGCACTGTCAGCTCTACCAGATTTTATTTCTTCTTCTGAAAAATAACCTTTATAAAACTTAATTGTAAACTCTGCTCCAGCAAGAGGTTTTCCGTTTTTATCCGTTTTCTTAACCATAATAGCAACAGGGTCATTTGTTGGTTCATTAGAACAGGATACCGAATTATCACCAACTGAAATAGTTATTTCTTTACCTGTTTTCCATTCATTTGGAATAGAATAGCCACTCTTTGATGGAACACTTACCTCTTTTAGAATATATTTTCCTATTGGAATATTCTTTATTGTTCCTTTATAATTTTCTGTTCCAGCTACTTTAGTTGTAGTTTTAATTGTGTATGATTTACTGCTATCTGTTTTGCTTACAAGTTTAAACTCAGCACCATATAAGCTATAGCAAGGGTTATTTACTGTTAGCTCTGTATTTGCTGATGTTTTAATAATGGTTAAATCACCTGTACTTGCCTTAAAGGTAGCAGATATGTTTATGCTTGAAGTTGTATCCTTTGCCCAGCAGTATGTTCCAACTGTTTGGGTTGATGAATTTGTAGATTTAGCAACATAGGTTGAAAACTTGTAAGCATAATTACCTTTTACATTGCTTATGTTTATTGTTCCTGAATAAGTTAGAGGTGCTTCAAAGTGAAATTTTTCATTTGCACTTATTTTAGCTTTATTTCCACCTGTTACCTTTTTGTTTGTTGTTTCATTAACAAGAGTAACACCGTTTGGTACAGTAAATGTAATACTGTTGTCCTCAAAACACTTTAACTGAGTTGATGATGTTACTTGAATATTATTCTTCTTACCTACAGTCAAATTACTGTTTGTTAGACTAATTGAATTGTTTGGAATAACATAGCTTCCATCATTTGCAATAGCCAATAATCTCTGTTTTAATGTGTAAGCATTACCAGCGTTACAATAGCTGTTCCCTGCGTAAACTTGGGACAGTGCTGAACTGGTAATTATTTTTCGCACATTTTCATTTTTTACTTCACTTCCGTATAATTTCTTTACCTTAGCATATACACTGGATGGAGAATTGCTTTCCTTAGCATAATAGCCGTAATATAAAATTCTAGCTAATCTTACATCAGAGCTTTCCTGAAAATCCTCTAATGTATAATCGCTTGGGTCTGCCTTTTGGTTTTCAATACAAAAAGCTTGTCTTGTGGAACTGGAATTATCATTTCCATCTGATACCCCAGTTACCTCAAAATCTCCCAGTGTTGCTCCGCAGTAGTTCAAACTGCCTACTCTTGATATTGAAAAATCAGATGATAACGTTTCTGAAACTATCTCATCTGTTTCAACACCCATTGCCGTAGTTACAGTGCTTAGCATTGTCATTAATGCAAGAGCAACTGCAAGAACTTTACTGCCTAATTTTCGTTTCATTAATAAATACACTCCTCTTAAATTAATTTATATATAAATGGACTTCATTACAAAGTCCAAATAATCTAATACGAGTTGCAAGCTTATTAATAATACCCTGCCTCTCTAACCAGCACTTTCTCTGTCCACGCTTCTTTTACTGTTACAGTTTCATAATGTCCTTTTTCTTCTACTGTGATTGTTTTTGTACCGACTTGAATTTCTCTTGTTTCACTTCGATAACTTGCACCTACACCAGCTATCATATGTTCTCTT
>JAXJTR010000091.1:0-7190 GCA_036309465.1 Acutalibacteraceae bacterium | reverse complement strand
TTTTCATTCTAAAAACCACAATTTATAGATATTTTAAACAAATTATGCAATAATTTTTAGTTATTGTTGACCATCTCGTTGCGACAGCTTGTTTATAATATCATAACAACTTCTTTTTGTCAACACCTTTTTGCAATTTTTATATTTTTTCTTTTAGAAATCTAAACAAATCACAAAAGCAGAGCAATCACCTATGCCCTGCTTTTGTTTTATGCTCATATTAATTTCATATCTGTAAGTATCTGTCTATAGCAATCTATAACATATTGAACATCATCATCGCTAAGCTTTGTATGCAAAGGTAGGGTAATTTCATTTTTATAGTGAGCATAGGCATTTGGATAATCCTTAATATCAAATCCCATATTTTTGTATGCAGTCATCATTGGCAACGGTTTAAAATGTACATTGCAAGCAATGCCCATTTCAGCCATACGATTTATAATCTCGTTACGCTCTCTGTGACCTATATTTGGTACTCTAGTTAGATATATATGACAGCTTGTTACGAAATCATCATTTACGTGGTGTAAGTAACCTACACCCATTTCGTCCATAGCTTGGTCGTATTTTTCTATAATTTCTCTTCTTCTACCCTGTATTTCTTTAAAGCGTTCTAGCTGGGTTAATGCAATAGCTGCCTGAATATCTGTCATATTGCCTTTATAACCTGTAACTACAATGTCATATTCCCAAGAGCCAGCTAGGTTTTTGTGCAAAGCATCTTTAGTTTGACCATGCAACGAATACAGCATATATTGATTATACAACCACTGGTCATCTAATCCTTCTTTTGCTCTCCAAGTTGCAATACCACCCTCTGCAGAAGTTATTGTTTTAACTGCGTGAAGTGAAAAGGCTGTAAAATCAGCTACATTACCACTCATAACCCCGTGAAGACTGGAACCAAAACCGTGTGCTGAGTCTGATATTACCACAACTCTTCCAAACAGCTTTTGAAGATCGTTATTTGGTTTAAAAAGATGCTTTTTATTCTCAACAGCTTTAAATATATTTTCGTAATCACACATTTTTCCTGCTATATCCACAGGAATAACTGCTTTTGTTTTTTCGGTTATAGCTTCTTCAAGCTTTGCAGGGTCTATTAAGAAAGATTCTGGAGCAGTATCTACCATAACAATCTTTGCACCTACGTGAGCAATTACCGAAGCACTTGCAGTGTATGTGTATGCAGGAACAATAACCTCGTCTCCAGCACCTATACCCATTATACGAAGTGTAGTTTCAAGTGCTGCTGTACAGGAACCTAACGCTACTGCTTTTGGCGTATTAAAAAACTCTGCTACTTTTTCTTCAAACTTTTTTGTCTTTGGTCCTGTTGTTATCCAACCTGAACGCAATGCTTCAGCAACAGCTTCTATTTCAGCCTCTGTTATATCAGGAGGAGAAAAAGGAATATTTCTCATTATTAAAGACTCCTTAAAAACTTATAATTTTTATATTCATATTAAAGGCAACAACGCACAACTACCGATAAAAGGTTGCTGTGCTGTGTCAACTTATTCGCAAATATGCTTATGGTACTTCAAAGCTATGAAATATCAATTCTAGCCTAATTCTATCACAAGGTATCTTTAATGTCAATTATATGTGTGGTATAATAGGTACTGTTAATAAAAAATTAATATTACACTTTAATATAAAATTGAGGTAAATAAATGAGCTTTTATTCAGCAAATCAATACTATAAAAACACATTTGGTAGCAAAGTTTATAAAATATCTTTAAATGGTGGAATGACCTGCCCAAACAGAGATGGTACTGTAGGTGTAGGCGGTTGTATATTTTGCAGTAACAGTGGGTCGGGAGATTTTTCCCCTGTTAGCACCCTATCTATTGATAATCAAATTGAAAATTCTATTAAGCTTGTGCGTAACAAAATTAAGCAGGATAAATTTATAGGGTATTTTCAATCTTTTACAAACACCTATGCACCTATTGAATATTTAGAAAAAATATTTACACAGGCTATTAATCATCCTAAAATAGTAGCTCTATCTATTGGCACTAGACCTGATTGTTTAGGCGATGATGTTTTAAATCTATTAGACCAACTAAACAAAATAAAACCTGTTTTTATAGAGCTGGGTTTACAAAGTATACACCCAAGCACAGCAGAATATATAAATCGTGGATATGATATTTCGGTGTTTGACTTAGCGGTTAAAAATCTAAAAAAGATAAACATTAATGTGATTGTACACATTATATTAGGTTTACCTTATGAAACAGAAGAAATGATGTATCAAACTGTTAAGTATGTTTGCAATAGTGGAATAGACGGAATTAAACTACAATTATTACACGTGTTAAAAAACACAAAACTGGCTGAGGAATATGAACAAGGCAAATTTGAGGTATTATCATTAGAAAATTATACAGATATTATTTGCAACTGTATTGAAATTATTCCCAATGATATTGTTATTCACAGAATTACAGGTGACGGTGCTAAGAAGCTTTTAATAGCACCACAGTGGAGTGGCAACAAAAAGCTTGTACTTAATACAATTAACAAAGCTTTGTCAGAAAGAAATATTGTTCAAGGAAGCAAATGCGATATATAATATTTATATAACTATTGTTTAGCGTTTTGACACAATCATAGATATACAAAATATATGCCAAATGTTATAATTTGCGTGGTACACTCAGACTTTACAGTAGCAAGTTGAGAATAATTAAATAAATTCTGATTTTATTAACATACATCAATGAAAAATGTTTAAGGTTGTATTATAGTTACCTACGAGGTGACTAATTATGAATAAAATAAAATCAGAAAACAGAAAAGCAGTAAAAACAACCATAACAGCAATAGGACTTACAGTGCTGTTAACCTTACTTGTGGCAGGGTATGAATTATTTAGCTCCTGCCAAAACTTTCAATCAGGAATGAATCCTTTGGATTTTGCCAGCTTTGCTAATGCAGACTTAACTACATACTGTTTGGTACTGATATTTGCAAATCTTCTGCTGTTGCCATTTGCCGTTCTTTTTTATAAAAAGAACTCAATTAACCTTAAAGATGAAATTTTCGATAAAGCAACCTTAGGTAAAGATATTCTTTTAGGAGTTATTTTAGCGATTATATCCGGTGGAGTATGTCTATATCATTTTATCGTAATTGAGGGACAATCTGAATTAGCATTTAGCGGTTGGGGTAGATTATCTGCAACAGAAATTATTTTAATGGTTATATCACTGGTTTTTGTAAGCGGTATTAGTAAGGAAATCTTTTTTAGAGGACTTGCAAAAAATTTTTGCTCAGATACTTTTGGGGAAACAAAAGCTCTCTTGCTTTTTAATGTATTTTTTGCTCTGCTTGACTGGTTTAATGTTGGACAGTCATTTCTTCTTGGGCTTATATGGATTTTTGGTTATAAAAAAAGCAAACATCTTATTGTGCCTATGATTGCACACGGTGGAGTCAACTTAATTTCGATATTATTTTATGCTTTTACTTAAATTAGGAGAATTATGAACAGAGAATTTTTTATTAATCAGCTTATAAATATAGCTAAAGAAAAAGGATTTGAAATTGATAGAAAAATTATGGGAAAGGTTGTAGACAATGCAATTTTTCGTGTAGTTCCCAAGGGTAGCCTTTTGCAAAGTATAGGAGAAAAAACTGACAAGTTTGCATTGGTTCTTAATGGAATTTGCAGGGCTTATTATGTAGACGGTGACGGCAACGATATTACCCGTGGTTTTGCACCAACAGGCACTCTATGTATGGACGATGGTCTGTTTAGTTACACTGAAAGTATATGTAATTGGGACACATTATCAGAAACAACTCTTATGATTTTTGAGGTTAAGAAAATAAAAGAGCTTGTTTTTCAAAATGACCAGCTTAAAAATATGTATATAATCCTTTTAGAAAACGCAATGCGATATAAGATTTACAGAGAAAGTGGTTTTCTTATAGAAAACGCTACAGAACGATATATACATTTTAAAAAGCTATACCCTGAAATATGCAAAACCGTAAAACAACATTATATAGCAACCTATCTTGGTATTACTCCGGAATCTCTAAGCCGAATAAGAAAAGCGTTAAAAGAGAGTTGAAATAATCCCCTTAAAGTAGTTACTTGAAAAAAATTAGGATTTTCAAGACCACTTTAAGGGGATTTGTTTTATCAGAATATAGTTATTAATAAAAATTATCCGTTATACAATGACACAATGTTAAATAATAGAAACATTATACATAGATAACATTAAAATTTTATTTCTTTATCAGTTTCATATCTTTTGATAACAACATATCTGTAAAGGCTACATTGTCTGTTTCAATTTGCTTTGTGATTATAACAAAATCATCAGCTTCATTTTCTCGTGTGTAATTTATTACAAGCTCTTTTCCCTTTGCAAGCTTATGGTATGTAGTAGCGGTGTTATTCCCTGCATTTTTCATATAGCAACAATATGGGTCAATTTCATAAACATCAGAGATAGTATTGTCTACAGCAATATCCTTAAAACTGCTTTCTGTTTTTAAATTATCTGCACACCAACCATCTACCACCTTGCCCTCGTTATTATACATTATAAATCCGTATAGGTTATTTACTGCATCTACTTGGATAGTATGCACTGAATAATAATAATCCTCTACCTTTCTTAATGTGCTTATACCAATGTCTTCTGAAACATCAGAAATATATATATCAGCAATTACACGGTTACATATTTCCATAGGCATATTATATTTGTTAAATTCTGTTAATGTACAGGTACTTATAACCAAAGAATGGTCAGATTTATTTTCGGCTGTGTTAAGAAGATCGTTTATAACTGTTCTCTTTACTAAACTAATATTAGTATTAACGGGAGTACCTTCTATATTCGGTACACCACAGCCTGTGCTAAATAATAAAACAGCAGATAACAATATTACTGCTATTAACTTAAATTTCATATTTATCCCTCATAACTTTTATAGCTATGATAAATTCTATAACAAATTTGATTATATTGCAATCTATGTGGAAAAATTAGTTATATGAAACAATTAATCAATTTATGCTATAATTTATTTAGTTAAAAGCAACTGTAATTTTAAAATTATACATTTACATTTACCTATAACAGGCTTTTTGTATAGTATGTTTTTATGAATATTTACAAAATAAATTTATGTATTATTGATATGATAAATTAGGAATTGAAATTTATAATTTATTATGGTATAATACAAAAGCTTAGTTTGTAAAATTTGCATTTTATATATTATAAAAAATGTAAGGAGTTTTAATAGATATGGATACTAGAGAATTATATGATTTATGGTTAAAAAATGCGATTGAAGACGCTGACCTTATCCCAGAGCTTGAAAGCATTAAAGAAGATGAGGAAGCAATTTATGACAGATTTTATAGAGAGCTTGAGTTTGGTACAGCAGGTTTAAGAGGCGTTATTGGTGCCGGTACTAACAGAATGAACATCTATGTTGTTCGTTACGCTACACAGGGTTTAGCTAACTATCTAAAAAAGAATTACGAAAACGCTTCTGTTGCCATTGCTTGTGATTCAAGAATAAAGTCAGATTTATTTGTTAAGGAAGCAGCTAGAGTTCTAGCAGCAAACGGTGTTAAGGCTTATGTTGCAAGAGAGCTTCAGCCAACACCTGTTGTTTCTTTCTGTGTAAGAGAGTTAAAGTGTCAGGCTGGTATTATGGTTACTGCAAGCCATAACCCTGCTAAATATAACGGATATAAGTGCTATGGCAGTGACGGTTGTCAGATGACAGATGAAAGTGCTAATGCTGTATACTCAGAAATTCAGAGCATTGATATGTTTAACGATGTTAAGATTATCGACTTTGAAGAGGGTCTTGCTAACGGTACTATTGAATATATTGAGGATTCTGTTTACGACAGCTATATTGCGAATGTTAAAAAGCAGGCTGTTAACCCAGGCGTTTGTAACGGTGCTGGATTAAAGGTTGTTTACACTCCACTAAATGGTGCAGGAAATAAGCTAGTTAGACGTATTCTTGCTGAAACAGGTGTAGAAGATGTAATTATAGTTAAAGAGCAGGAAAATCCTGACGGAAACTTTACAACATGCTCATACCCTAACCCAGAGATTAAAGAGGCTTTACAGCTTGGCTTAGATTTATGCGAAAAAGAACAGCCAGACCTATTGCTAGCTACTGACCCTGATGCTGACAGAGTTGGTATTGCTGTTAAGCTAAATGACGGTTCTTTCCGTTTAATGACAGGTAACGAAACAGGTATTATGCTTACAAATTATATTTTGTCATGCAGAAAACAGCTTAACAATCTACCTGAAAATCCTTTTGTTGTTAAAACCATCGTTACAACAGAGCTTGTAACTAAAATTTGTAATAAATTTGGTTGTGAGTTAAGAAATGTATTAACAGGCTTTAAGTATATTGGTGAGCAAATTCTTGAGCTTGAAAAAGCAGGCGAAGAAGAAAGATATATCTTTGGCTTTGAGGAAAGCTATGGTTATCTTGCTGGTTCTTATGTAAGAGATAAGGATGCTGTTGTTGCATCTATGCTTATTTGTGAAATGGCAGCTTATTACAGAACTCAGGGTAAATCACTTAATGATGTTATTACTGAGCTTTACAACGAGTTTGGATACTACAAAAACAAGACTGTAAGCTTTGAGTTTGAGGGTGCAAGCGGTTTAGAAAAAATGGCTTGTATTATGGAGTGTTTACGCACAGAAAACATCACAGAAATTCTTGGCAGAAAAGTTGAAGTTGTTAACGATTATAAGTTAAGCACAAAAACAGATAAGATTAACAATACTGTTACAGAGATTAATCTGCCAAAATCAAATGTTATTGCATTTATGCTTGATGACGGTTGCTCAATTACAGTTCGTCCAAGTGGTACAGAGCCAAAAATTAAGCTTTATATTACAGCTGTTGGCACTACAGAAGCAAATGCAACTGAAATTGCTGAACAGCTTGTAGAGGCTGGCAAGGAACTAATGGGTTGTTGCTAATTATAATTAACCGTTATTTATAATTATAAAATAAAATATTAAAATTTAAGGCAAGGAGAATTTAACTCTCCTTGCCTTTTTGTTGGTTAGCTTTACAGATTAATTAACTATTTGTAAAGTATTTCTCTTATTTTTCTCATTTCTTGCCATACATTATTCTGATAATTGCTTACTAATAC
>JAXJTR010000090.1:0-7608 GCA_036309465.1 Acutalibacteraceae bacterium | reverse complement strand
TGGATAAATGAAGATTATTATTAAGTAAATAAACTGTTGAACTTTTGATAAATATCTGTTAGAATTATAGTGAAAGATAGTTATTTAATGTATACTGTAATTGTGAGGAATAAAAATTGAATTATTTTAATCAAAAATGTCCTCATTGCCATAAGGCATTTAATAAAGAGGATGATATTGTGGTTTGCCCTGTATGTGGAACCCCTCAACATAGAGAATGTTATGAAGAGGAAAACAAATGTGTAAATCACGAAAAACATAGTACAGGCTATGAGTGGCAACCAAATGAAAATGAAGAAACTAATGAAGCTTTTGAAACAGCAGAAAATATAAACGAAACAATTACCTGTGGGAATTGTGGCACCCAAAATAGTGGAGATTCCTTTTTCTGTAAGCATTGTTCAACACCATTAGGTAACAACACTTTTAGTTATCAAAGCGGTTCTACAAAATTCAGCGGTACTTATGTTGATGATAACCAACCTAATAACAACCAGTTTAATGGTATGCCTATTTCTGTGGGTTTTGATATTATTAACGATGAAGACGAGATAGCACCTAATGTAAAGATTAAAGAAGCGAAAAAATATATAAAAAATAATACTTTTTTGTATACTTTTATTTTTAAAAGAATACACGACCATGACAAAAGCCGTTTTAATTTTGCAGCATTTTTATTTTCGGGTGGTTGGTTCTTATACCGTAAGCAATATGCACTGGGTACTATTTTAACAATTTTGTTTGCTATATGTCTTTGCGGTTATGCACTTACTGCACCTGGTTGCTATAAACAAATGATGGATTTTGCAAGTAGTATAGGTGTAAGTGATGAGCATATGCTATATACCGAAATTCTTAAATTACCTTTTGACCAAGCGATGCCTATGTTGTTTTCAGGTGTTTTTGAATTAGGTAGATATATTCTTATGATAATAAGTGGTTTTATCGCTAATAGATGTTATTATAAGCACGTAGTTAAAAATGTTGTTAAGGCTAAAGAAGCTTATCAAACAGAAGTTGAAGTAAATGCTCACCTTGAGTCTAAAGGTGGAGTAGATAAAGTATTAGGTTATGTTTTGTTGGCTGGGTATTTCATTCTTTCTATTTTACCTAGTCTAATGATAGCCGGTATTTATATTTAATTGTTTAATTTTATAAACAAATTTTTTAAAATCAAGAGAGGTACATTATGAAAAAAATTCGTAAAGCCATAATACCAGCTGCTGGTATGGGCACAAGAGTTCTTCCTGCAACTAAGTCAATGCCTAAAGAGATGCTTCCAATAGTAGACAAGCCTGCTATTCAGTATATTGTTGAGGAAGCAGTAAAATCTGGTATTGAAGAAATATTAATTATCACAAATAGAGGCAAGGGTATTATTGAAGACCATTTCGATTATTCACCAGAGCTTGAAAGAGCCCTAAAAGATAGCGGTAAAATGGATTTTTACAATACTGTAACAGCTATTCCAAAGCTTGCTAATATTACATTTATCCGTCAAAAAGAAACAAAGGGCTTGGGTCATGCTGTAAATTGTGCTAGAGCTTTTGTTGGCGATGAGCCATTTGCTGTAATGTTTGGTGATGATGTTATAATTGGTGAAGACCCTGCTATTGGTCAGCTTATAAGAGCATACGAAAAGTATGGCAAGGGTGTACTTGGTGTTAAAGAGGTTCCTGAAAAGGATATTCATAAGTACGGTTCATTAAAGGTAGAGCCTTTGGAGGAAAATATTTTCAGTTGTACAGATATGATAGAAAAGCCACCTACATTAGAGCAGGCATTTTCTCTTTATTCTATTCTTGGCAGATGTGTACTTCCTGCTGAAATATTCGATATTCTTGATAAAGTACCAGAGGGCGTAGGTGGAGAAATTCAGCTTACAGATGCTATGAAGGTTCTAGCAACAACAGTTGGTATGACTGCTGTTGACTTTACAGGTGTTCGTTACGATATGGGTAACAAGCTTGGCATACTAAAGGCACAAGTAGAGGTAGGTCTACAAAACCCTGAATTTGGCGAGGAGTTTAAGGCATATCTAAAGGACTATGTAAAGAACTTATAATTATACATAAAAATAAAGATTGATACATTATCAGGTGTTTCCAAAAGCTAATTTAACTTGGAAATACCTGATATTTTTTTCTTTTTTCTGCTTTTACTCATTGACAATTTTTATAAATTATAAGATAATAATAAGGTATGTTATACTACTATAACTATAATTGAAAAGTAATTTTTGATTATTAGATTATGGTAAGATTAATATTTAACACAGTTGTTGTAATGCTGTGCTAATTAAGTAAGGAGGAAGATTATCATGGGTTATACAATAGCACAAAAGATAATCAAAAATCATTTGCTTAGTGGCGAAATGACAGTAGGCAGTGATATAGGTTTAAAAATTGACCAAACATTAACACAAGATGCAACAGGTACTATGGCTTACTTAGAGTTTGAGGCTATAGGTGTACCTAGAGTAAAAACAGAAAAAAGCGTAGCTTATATAGACCATAACACACTACAAACAGGCTTTGAAAATGCAGACGACCATCGTTTTATTCAAACAGTATGTCGTAAACATGGTATTTACTACTCTCGTCCTGGTAATGGTATTTGTCATCAGGTACATCTAGAAAGATTTGGTATCCCTGGCAAAACTCTTATCGGTTCAGACAGCCATACACCAACAGGTGGTGGTATCGGTATGCTAGCTATTGGTGCTGGTGGTCTTGATGTTGCTGTTGCTATGGGTGGCGGTGCATACTACATAACAATGCCTAAAATGGTAAGAATTAACCTTACAGGTAAGCTACAGCCATGGGTATCTGCAAAAGATGTAATTCTTGAGGTACTTAAAATTATGTCTGTAAAGGGTGGCGTTGGCAAAATAGTTGAGTACGGTGGCGAGGGTGTTAAAACTCTAACTGTTCCAGAGCGTGCTACTATTACTAATATGGGTGCAGAGCTTGGTGCTACTACATCTATTTTCCCATCAGACGATGTTACAAAGTCATTCCTAAAGGCTCAGGGTAGAGAAGAGGATTGGATAGAGCTAAAGGCTGACGATGATGCAGTTTATGACGAAATCATCAATATCGACCTATCAACTCTTGTTCCAATGGCTGCTTGCCCACACAGCCCTGATAATATAAAATCAATTGAAGAGATTGGTCCACAGGTAGTTGATCAGGTATGTATCGGCTCTTGTACAAACTCATCTTACTTAGACCTTATGAGAGTTGCCGCTATTCTAAAGGGTAAAACAGTTGCAGAGAATGTTTCACTTTCTATTGCTCCTGGTTCAAAGCAGGTTTACAATATGCTTGCTCTTAACGGTGCATTAGGTGATTTAATTGCCGCTGGTGCCAGAATTTTAGAGTGTGCTTGTGGTCCATGTATTGGTATGGGTCAGTCACCTAACTCAAAGGGTATCTCTCTAAGAACATTTAACCGTAACTTCAAGGGTCGTTCAGGTACAGCAGACGGTCAGATATATCTTGTATCACCAGAAACAGCTGCTGCTTCTGCTCTTGCAGGTGTATTCTGTGACCCAAGAACATTAGGTGATGAGGTTAAAATTGAACTACCTAAGGAGTTCCTTGTAAACGATAATATGGTAGCGGCTCCAGTTCCAGAGGCTGAAATGGATAGTGTTGAGGTTCTTCGTGGACCAAACATAAAGCCATACCCTGCTACATATCCACTAGAGGACTCAATTAATGCACAGTGCTCACTAAAGGTAGAGGACAATATCACAACTGACCATATTATGCCAGCAGGTGCAAAGATTCTTCCATTGCGTTCAAACATTCCTGCTATTTCAGAGCATTGCTTTACTGTATGTGATAAAGAATTTCCAGCAAGAGCAAAAGCAATGGGTCAGAGTATCATAGTTGGTGGTGAAAACTACGGACAGGGCTCATCTAGAGAGCACGCTGCACTTGCACCACTATATCTTGGTGTTAAGGCTGTTCTTGTTAAGAGCTTTGCTCGTATTCACAGAGCAAACCTAATTAACGCAGGTATCATTCCTCTAACATTCGAGAATGAGGCTGACTACGATAACATTAATCTAAACGATGAGCTAGAACTACCAGATGTTAAAAAGTGCATCATCGAGGGTAAAGATGTAGTTATTAATAATAAGACAAATGGCAAAATAATTGTTGCAAAGTGTGAGCTTTCTGACAGAACAAAGGATATTATCCTTGCCGGCGGCTTGTTAAACTATACAAGAGAAAATTCTTAATTTTATTAACCGGTGGATAAGTCCACCGGTTAATAGTTGCAAATAGCATCTAGTTTATTATAAATATTATTTAGTAATAAGGAGTATAACCATGGCTAAAATTAAAATGACAACTCCATTGGTAGAGATGGACGGCGACGAGATGACAAGAATTATATGGAAGTGGATTAAGGATATTCTTATCTGCCCATATATTGACCTTAACGTTGAATATTACGATCTAGGTCTTGAAAATAGAAACGCAACTAATGATCAGGTTACTGTAGATAGTGCTCTTGCTACTAAAAAGTATGGTGTAGCTGTTAAGTGTGCAACAATTACACCAAATGCTGCAAGAATGACAGAATATAACCTTAAAGAGATGTGGAAATCTCCTAACGGTACTATTAGAGCTATGCTTGACGGTACAGTTTTTAGAAGTCCTATTATAGTTAATGGTATTACTCCATTTATTCCAACATGGAAAAAGCCAATCTGCATTGCTCGTCACGCTTATGGTGATGTATATAAGAACGTTGAAATGTCTGTAGAGGCAGGCTCAAAGGCAGAGCTTTGCGTAACAAAGCCAGACGGAACAGAAGAGAGAAAGACAATACACGAATTTGCAACAGACGGTATTATCCAAGGTGTGCACAATTTAGACAAGAGTATAGGTAGCTTTGCTCGTTCTTGCTTTAATTACGCTCTTGACCTAAAGCAGGACATTTGGTTTGCAACTAAAGACACAATCAGCAAAACTTATGACCACCGCTTTAAGGATATTTTCAACGAGGTTTTTGAAACAGAATATAAAGAAAAGTTTGCACAGGCAGGCATTGAATATTTCTACACTCTAATCGACGATGCTGTTGCAAGAGTTATCCGTAGCGAGGGTGGTTATATTTGGGCTTGTAAAAACTATGACGGTGATGTAATGTCAGATATGATAGCAACAGCCTTTGGTAGCTTAGCTATGATGACATCTGTTCTTGTTTCACCAGACGGTGTTTACGAATACGAAGCAGCACACGGTACAGTACAGCGTCACTATTATAAGCACCTAAAGGGCGAAATTACATCTACAAACAGTGTTGCAACATTGTTTGCTTGGAGTGGTGCTCTAAGAAAAAGAGGCGAGCTAGATAATAACGCTGAACTATGTGATTATGCTGATAAGCTTGAAAAGGCTACAATCTCAACTATTGAAGACGGTATAATGACAGGCGACTTAGAAATGCTATCAACTCTACCTAACAAGAAAAAGGTAGATACAAAAACATTCTTAGAAGAAATTAACAGCAGATTACAGAAGTTAATGGCATAATTGCTATTGAAGTTTTAAAGAATAAAATGTATAATAAGGTTGCTATATTGCTTATTGTGGTATAGCAACCTTATTTTATTATATTTACGGTTAATAATGGAGATAAAAATGGCACGAAAAGAAAATATATCTGCATCAGTAATAAAGCGTTTGCCTCGTTATTATAGATTTTTAGGAGAGCTAAAGGCACAAGGAGTTGAAAGAATTTCATCTAAAGAGCTTTCAATAAAAATGCGAACAACTGCTTCTCAAGTAAGACAAGATTTTAATTGCTTTGGTGGCTTTGGTCAACAGGGCTTTGGCTATAATGTTGAGCAGTTGTATGACGAGATTAAGCAGATTTTAGGGTTAAATAATCAATACAAAGCAATACTAATAGGTGTTGGTAATTTGGGTAGAGCAGTAGCCTCTCATATGTCTTTTGAAGAGCGTGGCTTTGAGCTTTGCGGAATATTCGACCAAAACCCTAATTTGTTCGGTCAGGTAATAAGAGGAATCCCCATACAAAGTACCGACGATATAGAAAGCTTTTGTGCAGAGCATAACCCTAAAGTGGCTATACTGTGTATACCAAGAACAGCTGTAGGGGAGATAGCAAAGCGTTTATATGATAGTGGCATAAGATGTTATTGGAACTTTTCTCACTACGACCTGTCAGTAGAATATGACGATGTTGTAGTACAAAATGTACATATGAGTGATAGCCTTATGATTTTATGCTACAAAATTTCTGATAATGAACTAATATACTAATTATAATTACTTTATAAAATACAGCGTTTTAAAAATCTATAGATATTTTATGCTATTAGTGTAATAGCATATATAAGTGCTATATAATCAAAAAACAACTGAAATTAAGCCACTTTGTACGGCTTAGTTTCAGTTGTTTTGTATTTTATATAATTTTATATTTCAACAGCATTTCCTTGTTTTCTGCTGTCACCCTAAGGCTTTCACGACACTTTTGTATAGCTTTATTTTGTGTAAATTTTTCCAAAGATTTTTGTTTAAATATTTCTAATGTTTCTTGTGGATATTTTATATAACATACGCTTAACGCCCACGCAACAGCCATTTGTACATAATAGCCTTTATGCTTTACACCTTGTAGCGATGATAGTGTGGAAGCGATATAGTCATCATTTACATATTTTTGCAGTAGCATTACTACACCAAAACGAACCTCAAACTCTTTTGAAGAATCAAGGTAATTGTTAATAAAGCTTCTAAAGCTGTCAACTTCATTTTTAGGTGGCTTAATTCCTCCACAAAAAATATCACACACAGCCCAATCATTTATTTTTGGAATAAAATTTGTTATATACTCTAATTTTTTATTCCAACTGCATTTTAAATAGCCTATTACAATGCCCTGTAACATAGTTTCTTCATAGTATTTATTACCTACAAAAGCAAAGTAATGGTCTATATTATTACAGCTTTTTATTAAATCTTTTGCAACTGCCCTAAGCTTAGGCACAGAAACACCTAAAACATTATTTACTTCGGGTACAAGCTTACTATGAAATTCTCCGAACCTTTTATCAGATAAATCTTCCAAATTTATCAATAAATTTTTATAATCTTTTTCTGTAAACATAGTTACCCCAAAACTTTTTTAGCTATATCAACACTTTCCTTAGCATCTTTACTATAATAGTCCGCACCAATTTTTTCAGCGTAATCCGGTGTTAAAACAGCACCACCAACCATAACCTTACAATCGCAGTTACAACGAAGTAGTTTTATAGTTTCTTCCATTGCTTTTAGGGTGGTGGTCATTAAGGCTGATAAACCTACTAATTTAACGTTATTGTCGATTGTGGCTTTTACAACTGCTTCATAGTCAACATCTTTGCCAAGGTCAATAACTGTGTAGCCATAGTTTTCTAAAAGAACTTTTACAATGTTTTTTCCTATGTCGTGAACATCGCCTTTTACAGTGGCTAATACAATTTTACCTTTGCTTACAGGAGCACATTTATCATTTTCCAGCTTATTTTTAATAACCTCAAAGCAAGCCTGAGCAACTGTTGCAGATTGTATAAGC
>JAXJTR010000089.1:0-1992 GCA_036309465.1 Acutalibacteraceae bacterium | reverse complement strand
TCCTGCTGTTGTGTCCATTGGAACTAAATTCGCCGTTCTTGTTATCATACCCATTTCATTTCTCCCCTTTCCTTATTTCTTTATGTAAAAGATTTGTGCTTACACACTCGTCTTTTTACCATAATTAATTTTTCACTTTATTTCTTTGAGCAAAATATAGAATAAGAACCACACTAACAGCTAATATCACAACAGCAATACCTACAACTGTTGCTTTGGATATATCGTTGCTTTCCTCAGTAGGAGCTTCTGTAGGTTTTTCTGTGAGTTCTTCTGTTGGAACGATTAATTCATACTTTGCTATATTTTTTATTACCTCTTTTGACTCTGGCTTGTACTTATATGTAACCACAGCGTTATACTGTGTATATGCTGGTAAATCCACTGGACCACTGTACGCAGCATTATAGTCAGCCACCTTATGCTGACATACTCCAGTTGCTTTTCGGTACATCACTCCATTTTCTTCATAAGCTTCTCCATCCCATTCTAATGAGGACAGTCTATACTTATCTGGTGACATACCTCTTTCAATCAACATATCATTAAAATACTCAGAAGAAATCGGACTACCATTTTTGTTAATTACAATTTCTTTTCCATTCACAACCATTAGCAATTCATCAGCATCATAATTTGAGGCTGTAAACACAAATGGTTCTGTAATATCTTTCCAATAATCATCTGTCTTGTTAAGCACTATTAACGGAATACTAGCTTGAACTACTTGTCCTGTTACATCATCAAAAACTGATGTCTGGCAAGTGTCTGCTACTTCTGGCTCTTGATCCACGCCCCTATATGTTACATTCTCATTCGCACTTACTCGTCTTCCTGTATTTACTACTTCCTCGTACTGAATGCTGTCTCTTCTCGCTATATAATCTGTTTCACCTATCTGCACTTTGTACTCTTCAGGAGCATTTTCTAGTTTGTAATCATCTTTGCTAAGTAGATTTTCAGCTTCTACTCTTTCTATGGTTTCTTCTGATTGTGTGCTTTCTTCGGTTATCGTTTCGTATTTCACGCTATCTTTAATAAGCACATATTCATTACCTTCGTATGTAATCTTTTCTTCAAAAATTTTGTTTGACTCAGTATGAACTGTTACATTGAGAACATCTCCATCTATGGAATATTCAAACATATACATCTCATATCCCTTTACAGTCAATACACTTCCGACTATCACAGTTAATGAAACTAGAATTGATACTATTTTTCCATTCATTTAATCTCTCCATATTTTTTATTTGTGTTCTTATAGGAACACGAATAATTCACGAATATTCGTAAATTATTCCTACTCCTATCTCTTTCAACGCAGGAAGCAAGCCTATTACTCCCTGCGTTGATTACTTCCTCAGTATCTTAGTAATTATTCAATTACTAGATCACTTTTTCTTCTGGCTACAACAATCATATATGTAGCAGCCATCATCATAGAGAAAATAACAAAGGTTGTAATGCTTGAAACATCTCCTGTTTGAACCTTTCCTGTGCTTGTACTTGTATCCGTAGATGGAGTATCTCCACCAGTAAATATACCTGTACCTGTTGTCTTAAATTCAACAGTTTGTCCTTTGTCATTGATGTCGGTATGTGTTGCGATTTCTAAGCCGTTGTAATATAGGGTTTCAAATACTACAACTGCTTTTCCAGCAAGTGCTGAAGCATCTAAGCTGAACTCCATATCTACTGAACCATTTGCTTTATCGGCAACAAATTTCTTTGTCGCTGTTATTTCCTTATTGTTCACTAGAAGAGGTTTTCCAGTTGCTTTATCCATCAAAATGCCGTCAACAACATACTCTTTTCCAACAATCAAATTCTTATATTCAACTGTGTCAACTATTGTTACTGTACCTTCTGGTTTAATTAGCTTTTCACCAGTAGCTTTATCTTTAGCTGTTGTCTTTAACTCAACATCCTTGAATGTCACTGTTTGAGCTTCATCCTCTATATCTGAATGTGTAGCAACTTCAATGTTTT
>JAXJTR010000088.1:0-4606 GCA_036309465.1 Acutalibacteraceae bacterium | reverse complement strand
TCTTATACCGTTTCTGCGGCATTTGTAGGAATTGCACTAGGTTCTTGTTTAGGATTTGTTTACTTATTCTTTAAATACAGAGCTACTAAGGGCGGTATAACAAAGCAACAGATTAACAATAGTCCAACAGCCGAAAGCGGAAAGAAACTTTTCAAAAAGCTTACATTAACAGCCATTCCAATTGGACTTGGTGCATTTGTTATGAGCATAGCAAGTACCATTGACTCTATATTGGTACAAAACAGAATATTAAGCATAATGGAGTCAGGCAATGGTGATGTTCTAAGAAGTATCTATAGCTATGTAGAAGAAAGTCAATTTTTGCTTGATGCACAGGGTGACTATACTATACAAACATTTTTATTTGGTTGCTATGGCTACGCATTAACATTCTTAATGTTAGTTACTGCCATTACTCAAGCCTTTGGTCAAAGTGCTATGCCTGCTCTAACAGCAGCGTGGACAATAAAAGACAAAGAGCAAATTCGCAGTAATATAAATACTATTTTGAAGGTTACACTACTTGTAACTTTACCTGCCGGTATAGGCTTAACTGTACTTGCACACCCATTGCTTACATTACTTTATGGTGTAAGAGTAGAGGTTACAATAGCTGCTAATGTATTACAAGTAATGGGAATTTCAGGAATATTTATTGCTACAAGTACACCAATTTGCAGTATGCTACAGGCTATTGGCAGGGTAGATATGCCTCTAAAGTTGTACACAGTGGGAATGATTGTAAAAATTGTACTTAACTATATTCTTGTTGGCATACCTGCTATTAATATTCAGGGTGCAGCAGTTGGTTCTCTTGTAGGTTATATGATAGTTTGCTTAATAGGTATTTATATAATTGCAAAAGATACAGGTGTAGTGCCTAATTTTAATACAATCTTATTAAAACCACTGCTTGCTTCTATATGCTGTGGTGTAGTAGCTTTTGGTACTAACTATATTTTTAGCAACTTTATTATGGGCAATGGTAGATTTACCGTAATTCCGTCAGTAATAGTAGCTGTAATTGTGTATGTTACAGCCTTATTGTTGTTTAAAGGAATTACACAGGAAGATTTACAAGAAATGCCTGCTGGAAATAAAATAGCAAAAATACTTGCAAAATATAGGCTTTTGCGTTAAAATATAATTTGGCAGTTAAATATTAGTAAGGGGGAAAATAGTATGGATTTTCAGCAAAAGGATAGGTATACCTTTGATGATTTAGTACAAATAGTAAAAATCCTTCGTGCTCCCGGCGGTTGTCCTTGGGATAGAGAACAGAATCACCACACTATTCGTCGTGATTTTATAGAAGAAACCTACGAGGTTATAGAGGCAATTGATACTGAAGATACCCAGCTTTTAAAAGAAGAGCTTGGCGATGTGCTTCTACAGGTTGTGTTTCACGCAGATATAGAGGACGATAATGGCACATTTAATATAAACGATGTTGCCGACGATATTTGCAAAAAAATGATAATCCGTCATCCTCATGTTTTTGCTGATGTTTCTGCTGAAAATACCCAACAAGTATTAACAAATTGGGATAAAATAAAAATGAAAACAAAGTCACAAAAATCTCAATCAGAGGTATTAGGTAGCATTTCAAAAGCATTGCCATCTCTAATGCGAAGCCAAAAAATACAGCAAAAGGCTGCTAAGGTTGGTTTTGACTGGGATAACGTTGACGGTACACTTGAAAAGCTAGATGAAGAGGTAGAAGAGCTAAAGCAGGCTATTTCAGCAGGCGATAGTGCTAATATTGAAGAAGAGATGGGCGATGTACTGTTTTCAGTTGTTAATGTGTCAAGATTTGTGAAAACAGATTCTGAAAAAGCACTATATAATGCGTGTGAAAAATTCATTTCTCGTTTTTCTAAGGTTGAAAAGCTTGCAAATGAAAGAAATATAAATATGGCTGATGCAGGACTAGAGGTTTTAGATAGCCTTTGGGACGAGGCAAAAGCCAGTGAATAAACACTCGGAGGAATTAAAATGAACAAAACAGATTTAATTGCTGCTATTGCAGAGAAAAGCGGACTAACAAAAAAAGATTCAGAAAAAGCGGTTACAGCTATGCTAGATTCTATTATCGAGGCTGTTGTAGCTGGAGATAAAGTTCAGTTGGTAGGTTTTGGTACTTTTGAAAAGCGTCAGCGTAGCGAGAGAATTGGTGTAGACCCAAGAACAAAGGAAAGAATCAGTATTCCTGCTTCTAAGATTCCTGCTTTTAAGGCTGGCAGAAACTTTAAGGATGCTGTAAATAAGTAATTTATGATTACATTCCAACCGACTTTCAACAGAGAGTCGGTTTTATTTTTAATTTAAGTCGAGGAGGTAATATTTATGAGATTAGATAAATATTTAAAGGTGTCACGTATTATAAAAAGAAGAACCGTTGCCAACGAGGCTTGTGATGCCGATAGAGTTTTAGTAAACGGTAAACCACAAAGAGCATCTTACGCTGTTAAAGTAGGCGATGTTTTAGAAATTCAACTTGGCTCTAAGCCTTTTAAAGCAGAGGTGCTTCAGATTAACGAATATGCCAAAAAAGAAGATGCTCCTTTAATGTATAAAGTAATAGAGTAATTTTTAACAGCAACGGTGGAAACTACTGTTGCTGTTTTTATTTTATTTACAATTAAGTAATAATTTTGTTATATTATATTGACCTTGTTATTGGGATATAGTATAATATTATGGAATTTTAATAAAATTAATATGATGATTGTATATTGTTTACTAATATTTATAAATGATTTTGTTTATTATAAACAGTATTTCTCATCAGGTCAGGAGGAATTAATGGAAAAACGAGGAGCATGGAGTAATCGTGTTACCTTTATATTAGCGTCAATTGGTTCTGCAGTTGGTTTAGGTAATGCGTGGAGATTCCCAGGATTAGCAGCTAAGCATGGTGGTGGTGCCTTTTTATTGGTTTACATTATTGCAATGCTTGTTATTGGTATTCCATTGTTAACAATGGAGGTTTCTATTGGTAGAAAGCTTCGTAAAGGTGCGGCAGAGTCTTTAAGAGGAATTAATAAAAAAGCCGAGCCTATTGGTTGGGCGGCAACTTCTAATGCGTTTGTTATTGCTTGCTACTATTCTGTAGTATTTGCTTGGGTTATTTTAATGTTCTTTAACTCTTGGAAATTTGCTGATATGACAGGCAACAATCAGGCGGCATCTCATCTATTCTTTGAGCTTACCCAAACAACCGGACTAATAGAGGGTAATATGATACCAGGTACTCTTATGGTTTGTTTGCTTATTGCGTGGGGATTAATCTTCTATTGTATAAGAAATGGTGCAAGCTCAGTTGGTAAGGTTGTTAAATATACTGTATTTATACCAGTTATTTTGTTAGTAGTTATGGCTGTTAAGGGTGTAACTATGGACGGTGCTATGGCTGGTATGGCTAAATTGTTCATTCCTGATTTCGCGGCCTTTAGTGACCCTACAATATGGGTTGATGCTATTGGACAGGTATTTTATAGTTTATCTATTATGATGGCTATAATGGTAGCCTACGGTTCATATCTTGATGAGTCTTCAAATATAGCTGTAGACTGTACAATAATAGCTTTTTCAGATGCGGCAATAAGTGTTTTATCAGGTATTGTAATGTTCTCAACAATGGGCGGTACAGGTATGCTAGATATGATGACAGACAGTGGCGTTGCAACTGCTTTCATTGTATACCCACAGGCAATCGTTAACCTAACAAATATTGGTTGGGTAAATGCTGTATTCGGTGCTATATTCTATTTAATGTTGATTACATTAGCAATAGATTCAGCTTTTTCTATTATCGAGGGTGTTTCTGCTACAATTGCAGATAAATTCCATATTAAGCCTAAAAATGTTACTATTGCGTGCTGTAGTGTTGCAGGTTTAATTTCTATTGTATTTGCTACACAGGCTGGTTTAGCTTGGCTTGATATAGTTGACTCTTGGACAAATCAGATAAATCTTATTCTTATCGGAGTTTTAGAGTGTATAGCTGTTGGCTGGTGCTTTAATCTTCGTAAAGTACATAACGAGATAAACAAGAACACAGTTAAATTTAAGATTCCTTATTGGTGGTTTGGTACATCTATAAAGTTTATTGCACCAACACTATTAATGGGATTGTTTATTTGGAATATGTACACATTGTTTGCTATAAATGGTGGTACATATAATCCTGATTATCCAATTTGGGCACAGGTTGTTGCTGGTTGGGTAGTTTCTGTACTAATTTTTGTAAGTGGATTTATTGTAAAACTAGTTGTTAATAAGCAAAAGAAGAATGGTTATGTTGAAGATGAAGTAGTTTGGGAAGACTAATTCGCAACTGTTACACTGTAATTCTTAGTTATTAAGCGAATTACTAATCACTGCACAAGTAAGTTAGTATAATATATAGCTTTATAAAATGCCTAATGCCTTAGGGTGTTAGGCATTTTTGCGTTATAATTGCAGAAAAAAGCCCTTAACCAAATTTATGGTTAAAGGCTTTGGAGCTGATAAACGGACTTGAACCGTCGACCTACTGATTACGAATCAGTTGCTCTACCAACTGAGCTATATCAGCATAAATAATATAATAAGTATATAATTA
>JAXJTR010000087.1:0-3073 GCA_036309465.1 Acutalibacteraceae bacterium | reverse complement strand
TATATGTACCACCTGTTGCATTAAGTGTAACATAGCTTGAATAGGAAGCCTTAAATGTCATACCATTTGAAGAGTTAGTTACAGTCTTCTTATAGCCTAGTAGTGTACCATAATTATTTAGCTTAATATTATATGTACCAGGCTGTAGAGCGATTGTACCTCTTAATCTACTAGTACCACAAGGTGTTAGTTTTAGGTTAATGTCACCTATTACATAATAACCATCAGTTTTAATTGTTGGTTCTGTTGGTGGGGTTATTTGTGGTTCTTTGTCGCCACAAATAGTACAAGTACCATTTTCATAATTATGATTACCACTCAGCGGAGGAATTGGTTGCTGTGTAAGTATAGTAATACCACAAACTGAACACTGTTTGCCGTCTGTTAAACCGCCTGCGGTACAGGTTGCTTTATAACCAGGTATAATTTCTTCTGTATGTTCAGCATCTTCACGTATTCTGCCACATTTATTGCAGCTTGTATCGCAGTTATTGTCATAGATATGTTCTGTGACAGCAGGTAGAACTGTGCCACAACCAAACATACACATTGACTCGTAACATGCGGTCAGATTTAGTCTTTGATGACATACAGTTGGTCGGGTTAATGCACCACACTCGTCACAGTTAGTGTCGCAATTATAAAGATAACGGTGCTGGGCTGGCACACGGATATCGCCACATCGGTTACAGTCAGCGTCGCAATCGTTGTCATAGCTGTGGCCGAGTTTTTCACCTATAATATTGTTACAAACAGAGCAACATTTTGGAGTTGTACAGGTAGCCTCTAACCAGTTATGATCAAGTGGTTCGTTTGTATTACTGTAAGCAATTTCGTTCTTACAGTTTGTTACCTGATAAACCTTATTACCGCCAAGTACAGGGATATTATCTTTGCCAATATTTTGACCGAAAGCACTGCCTAAAAGGTAAGCAACCTCACCAGAAGCAAACTGCTGAGCAGTTTGTAAGGTTCCTGCACCTGTTGCACCACAGGTGTCAAGATAATAACAGTTTGTTACAAAACCGTTTGCATTATCTCCTACAATACCGCCAGTTTTTTCAGTTTCGCTTATGATTGTGCCTGTATTATAACAATCAGTTATAACACCAGAATCGCCATATCCCACAATACCACCAGTTTTGTTTCCACCGATTATAATGCTTGTATTATAACAGTTAGTTACTATACCACGGAGGCTATAACCTACAACACTACCGACATACTCCGAGCTACGTAAGTAGCTGTCAACTATACCTACATTTTTAATTGTAGCATCGCATATCATTCCGAATAGTCCTATCCTGTAACCAACATCACAGTAAAGTCCTGAAATGGTGTGGTTTTGTCCGTCAAATATACCGGAATACATATAATTATTACCAATACCGTCCCATAATCTAAAGCCCGTGGTAACAGTTTTTCCATCTTTTGTGACAGTACCGTCAGCACTGAAAGTATAGCCTGCGTTTACATTAATATTTTCAGTAAGAACAGCATTTGCTCCATGATAATCATAGCCTTCATAATTTACTGCATCAGCAAACCAATAAAGCTGACCAGCGTTTGAGATTTCGTAAACTTCGTCTTTTTCGCCGTCATTATCTAAATCGTACTTGTCTGTTGTAAGTGTTGCAGGCTCATATCTATCACATTCTGAACAAAAACCGTTTTCGTATGTATGCAGACAATTTTCACCGCATATATCGCACTTACCATAAAACCATTTATGACCCAATGGTTCACCCTCGGTTAAGTTACATACAGAACAAGATTTTGCAGTAGTACAGGTAGCTTTTGTCCATTTATGAACATTGTTTTCGTTTGTATTACTGTAAGCAGTTTCGTTCTTACAATTTATTATCTGATAAACTTTTGCACCTGTAAATGTAGGATATTTTTGAACATCCGTGCCATTATCAACATCTTGTCCAAAGTTATCACCTAATAGATATGCTACTTCGCCAGAAGCAAACTGCTGGGCAGTGCTGGAAATAGTAACGCCAGCTTTATCGGCTTTTGTGATACCTATAGCCATGATACCTGTACCATTCTGAATAACATTACTACCGTCAATAGCACAGCCTTCAAGATAATAACAGTTTTGGATAATAGCAGTATCGAAGAATTCTCCCACAATGCCACCAACAAAGTATCTGCCTCCAACTACTTTGCCAATGTTATAGCAGTTTTCAATATAACAATTCTGATTATCACTAGTATAACCAGAAATACCTCCTCTTGCATTTCCGGTATTTTCTGCAATACCTACTGTGCCAATGTTGTAGCAATTTCTAATGATACCTTCGTTATAACCAACAATACCACCTACACGATAACTTGCGTTGATTGTACCATGGTTTATACAATTTTCAACAAGACCACCAAAGTTTATTCCTACAATGCCACCATAGCAGCCATACTTTTCGCTATCGCTTGTGTTAAACACACCATAATTACGACAATTTTTCACAACTGCGTAGTTTTCTCCTATCATTGCTCCAGATACACCAGAAGTACAAGCAATACTGTCACTCCAGCAATTATCAATGGTGCCATAATTTTTACATGCAATCATACCATATGTACCTTCATGAGTCCAGTAATAGCTATCGACTACACCTAAATTTTTAACTATAGCAGAATCGCTTAGCTGTTTGAACAAAGTACCAACATAGTTGCCTGTGTTTTTATAATAAAGACCAGAAATAGTATGATTTTGTCCGTCGAAAGTACCATTGTATATTGATTTAGCAATAGTTAAACTACGGAATCTTGCAACGATTTCAGAATTAGGGTTTAATGCACCGTTAACAATAACATCCTTATTCACCCAGATATTATTGGTCAAAACAGCATTTGCTGAAGAGTCTTTTTCGGCATCGCCATATCCATTGTATATTACAGCATAAAACCAATAAAACTGACCACCGTTTGAAATTTCGTAAACTGTATCTTTAACTCCATCGCCTGTTACATCGTATTTATCTGTTGTAAGTGTTGCAGGCTGATAGCTGTCACATGCTTTACAGAAACCGTTTTCGTATGTATGTTCGCAAACTTTTTTACATAC
>JAXJTR010000086.1:0-3824 GCA_036309465.1 Acutalibacteraceae bacterium | reverse complement strand
ATCAGCCATTTCCTCAGCATAATCTTCCTCAGTTTTTAAAGGCTCGCTAAGGGTAAAGCTACCTGTTAATGGTTTTTCATCTTCTGGAGAATAAATTCCGCCAATTTGTTCTGTTTTTTTTTTCTCAGCTTCCTGCTGAGTACCGTTAAGATTATTAATTTCTTGCTGACTTGCTAATGCTTCTTGAGTTAGTCTGTCAACCTCTTTTTGGTTAGCAACCTTTACATCGTTAAGTCTGCTAATTTCTTTTTGGCAATTTAAAGCTTCTTTATTAAGTGTATCAATCTGATTTTCGTTAGCTAATTTAGCTTTCTTTAGTCTTTCAATTTCTTTTTCACCATTTGATATTTCTTTATTAAGAGTATCAATCTGCTTTTGGTTATCTGCCTTTATTTTGCTTAGCTTGTCAACTTCATTCTGAATTGCAGAGCTTTCCTCTTTAATAACATCAAGCTGATTTTGGGTAGTTGACTTTATATCGTTAAGCTTGTCAATTTCCTTTTGACTTGCAGTAGTTTCTTTATTAAGAGTATCAATTTGCTTTTCATTAGCTACTTTAACATCGTTAAGCTTAGCAATTTCCTTTTCACTGTTGGAAATTTCTTTATTAAGGGTATCAATTTGCTTTTCATTAGCTACCTTAACATCGTTAAGCTTAGCAATTTCTTTTTCACTATTAGATGTTTCTGTATTAAGAGTATCAATTTGCTTTTCGTTATCTAACTTAACACCAGTAAGTCTGTCAATTTCCTTTTGATTTTCAGATGTTTCTTTATTTAGCTTATCAAGTTGAGCTTGATTAGCTGACTTAATATCGCTAAGTCTGTCAATTTCTTTTTGACTTGCAGAAGTTTCTTGATTTAGCTTATCGATTTCTTCTTTATTAGAAACGCTTTCTTTTTTTAGCTGTTCTATTTTTTCCAGCTCTGCGTTAATTTCTCTTTCAATTTCTTCCTTTGATTTGCTAATTGCAACAGGAATACAACTTTTGTTAAGCTCTTCTAAAACCTTATTTCGTATTTCTTGAGCCAAAGCTTCGGTATTATCAGAAACAGTTTGATTAACCTTTCCTCCAAAATGAAAAACATATTCATTAAGAGAACTATTATTTTGAGAATTAGTATTCTTTGCATTTTTGTTATTTTTTGAAAATAAATTATTCAAACCGCACACCTCCATATAGTAGTAATACTATTATAATATAGAAAAAATAGGTTTGCAACAGCAAACCTATTTTTTATTAACAGAAATTTTAAATTTTATTTTTTTATTATAAATAAAATTATTTATACATTAAAAATTTGTATCGTCGCCGTAATTATTATAAGGATTATCGTTATAACTTGTTGTTACAGCTGGCTCTGGCTCTTTGTTTAGGTTAATATTATTTTCTGCAGATTGCTGACCATAGAAACCTGTTGGAGCATTATAAGTGTTCTGAGGAGCACTGTAGCTTTCCTGAGGAGCGTTGTAGGTGTTCTGAGGAGCACTGTAGCTTTCCTGAGGAGCGTTGTAAGTGTTCTGAGGAGCACCGTAGCTTTCCTGAGGAGTATTGTAAGTGTTCTGAGGAGCACCGTAGCTTTCCTGAGGAGTATTATAAGTGTTCTGAGGAGCACTGTAACTTTCTTGAGGAGCACTATTGCTTTCTTGATTACCACTACCGTAGAATCCCATAGATGCACTACTATTATTGTTAGCATTTTCAGAAGCCATAAATTCTTCCTGTGAAACAGACTTTTCTGGAACACTCTTATTTATATCAAAAGAAGTGCTACCAGAACCATTAGCAGCGGTTTGTCCGCTTGACTGGCTCATATTGTTAGAAATATTGTAGTTATAGTTGCTGTAACTATTATTACCACCGTATGTTCTAAATGGGCTGTTACCTGTAGCAGCAGCTCTGTTGTAAGGGTTAACACCCTGTGCTGTTGCATAAGAAGCACGAATAGCCTCTGAAACAGTATTTTTAAAACCAAAAGCAACAACAGCTAATAAAACCTGATAAAGAAATGACAATGCAATAGAAACAAACATTAATATAAATAGAGGCATAATAATATCTATAGATTGCATAAATATTGTGCCTGCTGCATCATCAGACATTAGAGTATTTGAATTTAAAATAGAACCCATAATAATTAGGAAAATAGAGAAACCAACTAAATAAATTCCCATTATTATAGCAAAAACTACAGAATAAACACCATAGCCCTTTGCACCTGCATAAAGAAGTACATTACCTTTAGCAGATGTATGAACAGAACTTAAAAATTTAAACTGTAAATAATAGTAAAAAACGCTAATTAAAACAGAAATAACTGAGAAAACTATGCTTATAATATTTGCTAAAGGACTATTTGCAGTTGTCATTGTTGTAGTAAAAGCAGATGTATTTTGTACTGCATTACCATTAATCATTGTTATAACTGCACCAACTAATGATAATACACCACTGATTATCATTAAAACAAGCTGAATTGCAGATAACACCTTTAAAAATTTAACAGCACCTGCTGGAACAACAGATGGGTTATCATTTGCAGAACGAATTATAATGTAAATTAATGTAACCGGTAAAATTAGTGAAAAAGCAACAGCTAAAATACCTACAACCATAAATACTGTGCTTAGTGCACCCATAAACAAATCAAACTGAATTAACATATCGCCACTGCTTCCTGCAAATTCAGGAGAAATTTTAGAAGCAAAGGTTACAAATGTTTTAAAAATGTCAGTAAATTTAAACATTGTATAGCCAACTAAAATTGCTTGTAAAAACGCAACAACAGCTAAAAGCTTAATTGAGGTTTTTTGCATAAATTGCTTTACATAAGCAATATTTTGCAATACTACTACTTGGTCGGCAGTATTTTTTGGATTATTCATTGTATGTACATCTCCTTAAATATATCTTCTTATATATTATATAATTAAAGAGATATAATTGCAAGCATAAGGTTAAAATAAAGGGAATTATAAGCAAAATTTGTGCTTACCAATGGTTGTAATTACAGGTCGTGAGTATATCCATTTATTTGTAGTCTTTGCAGGGTTATAATAATAGATAGCTCCACCAGTTGGGTCCCACCCATTAAGAGCGTCTTGTGCTGCCTTTTTTGAAGAATCAGAAACATTTTCATTAATTTGACCGTCGGTTACACAAGTAAAAGCAGATGGTTGATAAATAACTCCAGCTAAAGTATTAGGAAATGATGGGTGGTCGATACGATTTAGTATAACAGCACCAACAGCAACCTGTCCCTCGTAGGGTTCTCCTCTTGATTCCGCAGAAATTATACGAGCCAGCAAACTAATTTCAGACTCAGTAAAAATATTAGGAGAAGAATTGCTGGTTATATTTAATTTTTCAAGAGTCTTAGTGCCGGCTATGCCGTCTGCAATTAAATTATTATCCATTTGAAATTTAATAACAGCCTCTTTGGTTTGTTTACCGTAAATACCATCTATTTTATCATTAAAATATCCTAAATTTTTAAGCTGTAGCTGAATTTGACGTACCTCTTCACCTTGGGAACCTATTTTCGATAAGGATTGTGCAGAAGAAAAGGATATAGTAAGTAATAAAGTAACGGTAATAATTAATGAAATTACCCTTATAATATAGTAGCGTTTTTTCAAATAATCACTTCCAAGAGAAATATTGTGGTATATTTGATATTATTTAGAATTTTCAAAAATATATGTAAAAAAACTGAAAAATTGTGTTGACAAATAAAAATAAGTTTGATATAATAATCAAGCTGTCGCAACGAGATGGTCAACAATAACTAAAAATTATTACATAATTTGTTTAAAATATCTAT
>JAXJTR010000085.1:0-4891 GCA_036309465.1 Acutalibacteraceae bacterium | reverse complement strand
GGAAAGATGGCATACTGTGTTAATCCAAATCTAAAAGCTCCATCAGGAACTTTTGGTAGTGCGAATTTGACAGAAGTAACAGCATCTAATAGCAAGTATCAGTTATTGCTAAAAGCTTTGTACTACGGTTATGGTGGTGAAGGCTTTGAGAAATCTGTTGCAGCCTTTGGTAATAAGTCAATGAAAAGCTATATGCAGGGAAAGAAAACACAGCACTGGCTTGGAGCTGGTGGTACAGACCTGTATTATTTGTTGACACACAGAACACTCGCATATATCTATGGTGATGGTGATTGGGCTTATGCTTTGAATATTGACTGGATAAATACAGTTGAAGAAATTACCGAGGTTCTAAAGAAAGCACCA
Source organism: Acutalibacteraceae bacterium (assembly GCA_036309465.1). GTDB lineage: Bacteria > Bacillota > Clostridia > Oscillospirales > Acutalibacteraceae > CAG-964. The sequence goes on along the minus strand of JAXJTR010000085.1, from coordinate 4,525 downwards.
GCAGTTTCTACTGATGATAAGATGTACATTCTTGATGCTAAAGATGGAACTCAGAAAGTAATTGTTTTCAAAGAAACTCCTAAAAAGGGTTCATTGGAAATCATTAAAGATTCCAGCAACTATAGTTTGACTGATAACAATACAGATTGCTATAGCCTAAAAGGCACTGTCTTTACTGTAACACATAAAGACAGTGGCAAGAAGTACACATTAACAACAAACACTAAGGTTGATGATGGCTCTGCCACCGTTAAGTACAAGGGTGTGCTTAAAGATATACCAGTAGGTGAATATACCATAAAAGAAACACAAGCTGGTAAAGGTTATGCACTGTCAGTTACAACTACAAATGTTACTGTCTCAGGTCACAAGACGAGTCAGGTAACAATTAAGAATGTTCCTCAAAATGACCCTGTTATTATGTTGGTTGAAAAAACTGATAGTAATGGAAAATCATTAGCAGGTGCAGAATTTACGATTAAATTCTATAAAGGATACTTTACAGAGGACGAAATAAAATCAGGTGAAGCCGAAAGCAATTTTAAGCGTTACTGGACAATTAAAACTGATGAAAGAGGTTTTGCTAGATTAGATTCTCGATACCTAATATCCAGTAATAATGATTTTTATTATGAAGATGATAAAGTTACTCTCCCTCTCGGTACTGTTACAATCCAAGAAACCAAAGCTCCAGATGGATACATTAAGGACGATACTTTATATGTAAGACAGATTACATCTACTGGTAGTGCAGAAAGTGTATTCACTTTTAACCCACCAACTGTCCCAAATGACCATATAAAAGGCGATCTAAAGATTATAAAAACATCTGATGATGGTGTAGTAGCAGGTATCAAGTTCAATGTTTACACAACTGCGAATGAGCTTGTAGGTACATATACAACTGATAATGATGGTCTTATAACCAAGAACATCGACACAGGTACTTACAAGATAGAAGAGGTTATGTCTGATAAGTATAAGCCACAACCAATAAAAACTGTAACAGTAAAGGAAAACGAAACTGCAACAGTATCCTTTAACAACACACTAAAAGATGGTTGGTTAAAACTTGTAAAGACAGCCGAGCCTATAAAGAACGCTGACGGAACAACAACTGCTGGTAAGATTGATGGCATAGAGTTTGAATTGTATAACAGTGATAATGTGCTAGTTGGCACATACACAACTGGTGCAGACGGCACAATTCTAAAAGGTGGAATAAAGCCAGGAACATATAAAGTACACGAAAATCCTCCTGCTGGATACAGACAGCCTGCTGATAGAAATGTGGAAATCAAACCTAATCAGACAACTACTGTTAAGTTTCATAATGTAGTATCTGGTGGCGATTTAACTATTAAGAAAGTTACAGATTTTAATGGTTATATTAAGAGTGATACAGAGCCTTTTATCTTTAAGGTAGAGGGATTATCAAATGGCTTTGAAACAGAGGTTGAGATTTATCCTAATCGTTCAGTAACTATCTCGCTTCCAAAAGCTGGTGCATACAGAGTAACCGAAATTTTGTCAGAAGAACAAAAGCTATACTGGCAAGAGCCAGAGATATTAAGTCAAGACATAGTAGTTGGAGACAATGAGCATAAAACTGTTTCTTTCAGTAACCACGAAAAATATGGCAACTTCAAAGTAAAGAAGACTGCTGATGATGGTTTTGATGAGGGAGTAAATTTTGAGTTCTTTGGAATGTCTTATACTGGTTACCAAGTTTTCTTTACTTTCTCAACAGATGCAAATGGTGAGTATTTCCTAGATACAAATAAAATACCTCTTGGCGAATACACACTTCGTGAGTATGGAACAAAGAGTCCAAACCTCTATGTAGAACAGCATGATATAACTGTAAAAATTGAGGATGGAAAAACCACACAGGTTAATGTTCACAACGAGAATGTAAAGCGTAAAATGCAGATAATCAAGACATCTGATGATGGTATTGTTGAGGGAATTGAGTTCCGAGTAAGTTGTGCAGCACTTAATTTCTCAAAGATATATAAAACAGATGCAACAGGTTATATAACAGCAGATGAGCTTAAAGAGGGCAGATATACTGTAGAAGAAATCAATGCTCCAGATAGATACGAAATACAGCCAGCTCAGACGATTGATATTAAGTATCCAACTACACATGAAGAAGCAAACACAACTTATGTAGTTAATTTCCATAACACATTAAAGCTTGGTAAGGCAAAGATTGTAAAAACATCTGCTAGTGGTAAGGTTGAGGGCTTTGAGTTTAATGTAACTGGTACAAGCTACAAAGGTGAGTACATTGAGTTGCTAAACCTAAAAACAGATGCGAGTGGTCTTATCGTAAAGGATTTGCCACAAGGTACTTACACAGTCGAAGAAATCAATGTTCCTGAATATTATGTAGTGCCTGAGCCACAAATCATTACTGTAACAGCGAACCAAACAGCAGAGGTAAGCTTCTATAACGATTATCAGCGTGGTGATGGTGAGGTTCTAAAGACTTCCGATGATGGTAAGGTAGCTGGACTAAAGTTCAGACTTTATGGTACAGCAGATTGTGGTGAAACAGTTGACTTAACAGCAGTAACAAACGCTGAAGGTATAGCTAAGTTTACAGATGTACTTATTGGTACATACACAATGGAAGAAATTGATACTCCAGAAAGATATGAAGCTTTTGAGCCTGTTACAGTAACAGTAACAGAGAATTTCCCATTTGAGGTTCAAGCTCATAACACATTTAGAGATGTTCCTGCAAAGATTGTTAAGACATCTGAGTATGGCGTTATCGAGAATGTAGAGTTCAGAGTGGTTTGTGAAGCTCTTGGATATGACAAAACATTTAAGACAAACGCAGAGGGTGTTATTGCAACAGAATTAAAGCCAGCTACATATCAAGTAACTGAGCTTAATGTTCCAGATTTTGCAATCCCACAGGCTACAAAAACTCTTGTAGTTAATCCTTATGAAACTGATGCAGATATAGCAACAGTACAGTTTGATAACTTGCTAAAGAAAGGCAAACTAAGAGTTGTAAAAACTGCTGATGATAATGTAATTGAGAATGTTGAGTTCAAAATATTCGGTACATCAACAAGTGGTGAAGTTATAAGTAAATCTGCAAAAACAAATGCAGACGGTGTAGTTGAGTTTGATAATCTTCCAATCGGTAACTATATGCTTTCTGAGGTAGGTCAGGCAGATAGATATATTCTATTTATTGATACTGACTTTGATATTAACTGGAATGAAACTACAACCATTTTGGTTAATAATGAACTAAAGAAGGGCGAAATTAGAACAAAAGCAAAAGATAAGGCTACTGATTGTGGTTACGCTTATGTAAGCGAGAACACAACACTTATTGATACAGTTACTTATGAAGGTCTTGGAACAAATACAGAATACACTGTTGATGGCGTGTTGATGGATAAGTCAACAGGTGAGAAGTTACTTGTAAATGGCAACCCTGTTACAGCAAGCAAGACATTTACAACAACTTCAACTGGAAATGGTGAAGTAGATGTTGAGTTTAATTTCAACAGCACAGACCTTAGAGGAAAATCTATAGTTGTATTTGAGCAGTTGAACTACAAGGGCGTAGCTCTTGCAAGTCATAAGGATATAAACGATTTAGGTCAGACAGTAACCTTTAAGAATCCTAAAATTGGCACAACAGCAAAAGATGCGTTTACCGATGGACACAAAGCTTTTGTAAGTGAGACTACAAAGATAATTGATACAGTTGAATACACAGGATTAATTATTGGCAAAGAATACACCGTTGAAGGAACATTGATGAATAAATCAACAGGTGAACCTTTAACTATTGGCGACACACCAATAATCGCCACAAAGACCTTTGTGGCCGAAAGTGAAGATGGAACTGTTGATATGGAGTTCGTTTTTGATAGCACAGCCCTAAAGGGAAAATCAGTAGTAGTATTTGAGTCTGTTTCTTATAACGGTATCGAAGTTGCTACACACGCTGATATAAACGATTTAGGTCAAACTGTTACCTTTAAGGATATTAACCTAAAGACAACAGCAACAGATACAGTAACAGGAAGTCATAACGGATATGTTTCAGAAATAACATCCATTGTGGACCGTGTTGAGTACACAGGATTAATAATCGGCAAGGAATACACTGTTTCAGGCGTTCTAATGAACAAATCGACAGGAGAGCCATTACTGGTCGAGGGTAATGAAATAATCTCTTCTAGCTCGTTTATAGCCGAAACAGAGGATGGTTATATTGATATCACATTTACCTTTGATAGTACAGCATTAAGAGGTGAATCAGTGGTAGCGTTTGAAACACTGACATACGAAGGTGTTGATGTAGCTATTCACGCTGACATCAATGATGATGGTCAGACCGTAACCTTTGAAGAACCAAAGCTAAGCACAACAGCAACAGACAAGAACACAGAAGCTCATTATGCGTATGTTAGCAAAACAACAACTATTATAGATGTTGTTGGGTATAACAATCTAATCGCAGGTAAGGAATACACCTTAAAGGGTG
>JAXJTR010000084.1:0-3774 GCA_036309465.1 Acutalibacteraceae bacterium | reverse complement strand
GTAGTAGAAAAAGAATACAGCAACACATTAGGAATAGTAGTTTATAAATCTGGTGAAATAGTACTGGAGGAATATTTTTCTGGTGCAAACAAAAACGAGTCTGTTCACACCTTTTCCGTAGTAAAAAGTATTGTGGCAGTGCTTGTTGGTATTGCTATTGATAAAGGCTTTATAAAGGGCGTTGACCAAAAGGTTATAGACTTTTTCCCGGATTACAAACTTAAAAGAAACCAAGAGCAGTTAAAAGATGTTACTATTGAGAACTTTCTTACCATGACCGTTCCTTACAAGTATAAATCAGAGCCTTGGACAAAGGTTTGCACTAGTCAGGATTGGGGTGGAAAGATATTAGAAATGATAGGTGGCAAAAAGCAAATAGGAGAAAGCTTTCACTACTCCACCTTGGGTATACAGGTTTTGTCAAATGTTCTGACAATAGCAACAGGTATGAGTCTGAAAGATTTTGCAGAAAAATATTTGTTTGAGCCTCTTGGAATTTTAGACGTACCAAACGCAAATGTAGTAGACAGAGCAACACAAGAAGCCTTTTACAAAACAAGAGATAACCGTGGCTGGGTAAAAGACCCAAGTGGTTTTTATACTACAGGCTGGGGACTTTCTATGACAACTGACGAGTTTGCTAGAATAGGGGTTATGGTTTTAAACAAAGGCATATATAAAGGAAAGAGGATTTTGTCAGAGGAATATATTGATCAGATGTTAGCTGAAAGGGAAGAGGGCTATGGCTATCTTTGGTGGATATATCCAAAAAACAAAACAATAAAAATCATCAGAAAAGAATACAATACAGGCAAGTATGATTCATTCTGTGCCAATGGTGTAGGTGGTTCTCTTATGACAGTTGTACCAGAAATAGATGCCGTTATCTGTATGACCTGTTCACTGGTATATAATCCTAAGGCTCGTATGGAGCTGATAAACGACTATATAATTCCTTATATAGAACAGTGCTAGAAAATGTATATATAAAGATGATTTAGAAGCTTTATCGGCTACTATATCTACTGCTGACGGAATTATTCTTGGTTCACCAACCTATGCAAGCAATGTATCGGCACAGATGAAGACAATTATAGATAGAGGACATTTTGTAATGGAACAGTTGCTTTCTGGAAAATATGTAATAAATGTTGCTACCTACGAAAACTATGGTGGAACAGATACTGCAAAAATACTTAACAGGATTACTTCGTATTCCGGTGCAAACATTACTGGAACTTTAGTATATAGAAAAATCTATATTAATAATTCTGATAAAAAAGAAAAACTGAATCAGCATATACAAAAAACAGCTAATAAGCTATACCTAGATATTAAAACAAAGCACAGGTATATATCACAAAGCATAAAGCACCTTATAATATTTAACATAGGAATCAAACCGTTTGTTATTAAAAACAAAACGGAATATTCAGGTGTATTAAATTATTGGAAGAGTAAAAATATAATTTAGAAAAAGAGCTTGTACACTAACATTCTATCGGCGATTTATGCAGATGATATTAATTCAAAAGCTTGTCCTATGTACACAGCTTAAAATATGAAGATTAGAGAGAATATTTTTGTTTCGTTACTCAAAGTATGTTATTTACAGGTATTTTAAGCAATAGACAAAATCAGCAATGAGCAGTATAATATGGTATATATTTGTGAGCATTATAAAGTATATATTTTATATGCAGAGAATGAGGAAATAGCAAATTATGAAAAAGCATTTAAAAATTTTTGTATTAATATTTGCATTATGCTTTATAGTCAATGTGAATTGTGTTAGTGCATATGCAACATCATCACCAGATTATGATAAAATCAGCAAGCAACTTGCTGACGATGTAAAAAAACATCATATTCCAGGAATGGCCGTTATGGTGGTTGATAAAGATAGCGTTTTATTTCAGGAAACCTACGGAAATTGTAATAGTATTGATACCCCTTTTATTATTGGTTCTATGAGCAAATCCTTTACAGCAGTAGCAATTATGCAACTGGTAGAAGAAAATAAAATTGATTTGAATAAGCCTGTTTCAGAATATATTAATGCAACAGAATGGTTTGTTGACAGCTCTGATTGTGAAAAAATCACTGTAAGAGACCTGCTTAATCAAACCAGTGGGATTGAAGCGTTTCAAACATTTGGTGATTTGGAAAGCACAGATTCATACGGCAAATACATATATGCAAATGCTAATTACGGTCTGCTGGGACTAATTATTGAATCTGTAAGTAGACAAACCTACGAAGAATATATAACCAAAAATATTTTCGAACCATTAGGTATGACACATTCGGCAGCAACTCTTGAAAAGAGTGAAGAAAACGGATTGATTCCAGGCTATAGAAATTATTTTGGAATTCCTGTAAAAGGAAAGCCAGACTACCCAGACGAAATAAAAAGTGGAATGTGGACAAATGTTCCTGCTGGTTATTTATCAGCAAGTGCTTCTGATATGGGTGAATATCTTCAGATGTATTTAAATGGTGGAGAAAACATTTTAAGTGAAAAAAGTATCAACAATATGTTTTATGATAATGTTCCTGCTGATGAAGGCTCTTATTACGGAATGGGTTGGATTTATTCAACTGAAATGTTCAGCAAACCAGTTATATGGCATGCTGGTTTGGTAGAAAATTATACCTCTAATATGTTTATTATTCCAGAAGAAGGTATTGCAGTAGTTGTTCTAGTTAATATGAATGATTATCTTGTAACCAATAACCTGCTTGCAAATATGGTGAACCCACTTATAGGTGAAGAACGACAGGATTTACCCAATTTATATTTAATACTTCATTTGGCAATTGATGTAATATGCTTACTGCTTTGCTTTATAAGCATATTCTCTATTGTAACAGCTAATAGAGACAACAAAAAAGGGAAGAGAACTTCTATTGTGATTAATGTTATTATTCATATAGGCTTACCACTGCTTTTAATTTTTGCACCTATGCTTCTGGGTACTCCTATATATGTGTTCTGGCTTTTTGTAAAGGATATATGTGTCCTGTTTTATTCAAATGCAATCGTGTTAATTGGTGTGGGAATATACAAATTATTGACCATAAAACATTGGGGATTAAAATCTGATAAAACAACATAGCATTACCACGGCAAGGAGAAATTTTCTTCTTGCCGTGGTTTATTTTACAGGGGTCTTCTCAAAAACGGTCAACGGGTATATAATACACTTGCGTTGACCGATGTATACAATAAGGAGGATTATAATGAACGATAAATTTTTTGCACTTCCTATAGAAAAACAGCGTAGAATCATAAACGCAGCTTATAGAGTGTTTTCAGAAAACAGCTACAAAAGGGCCCCTATGTCTGAAATTGCAGAGGAAGGTAATATTTCAAAGTCATTGCTTTTTCATTACTTTACAAACAAAAAGGATTTATATATGTACCTATGGAATAACGCTTGCGAGATAACAACACAGGCTATCAGAGAATACAAAACATTGGATACAGATGATTTTATTGAAATGCTCAGAAGAACTCTGCTGTCTAAATGTTCAGTTATGCGAGATTATCCATATATGTATGCATTTTCTCTCAGGGCATATTACGAAACAGATACAGAAATTAAAGACTCTATACAGGGGGATTTCAGTATTGCCAGTAAAGAAAGTGAAATGCTGGTTATTGAGAAAATCGATAAATCAAAGCTAAGAAAAGATATTGATATAAAAATAATGTACGCAGAAATCCTTTATGCTGTAGATGGATATATGCTACAGAAGTATCGTATGAAT
>JAXJTR010000083.1:0-7690 GCA_036309465.1 Acutalibacteraceae bacterium | reverse complement strand
CTATTGACGGTTGTCTTGTTCCTCTTTCATATTGAGATATGGTTATCTGATTAAGATTAAATATTTTTCCTAACTGTGTTTGTGTTAAATCTTTGTCTTCTCTCAATGCTTTTAATTTTTCATTGTATTCCATTATTTCACCTTTTTATTTTATACTATCATAATTCTCATTGAACTATTGACAAATAGTTCGGTAAGAATTATAATGATTTTAGATAGTTCAGATTGAACTAATAAAGATAGTAGAGGTGAAAGAAGTGGATACATTAATAAATGATTTATTTTCTGATTCTTTGCTACAATACAAAGATTTAATATTTAATACACTTAGTTCTTCAATAATACAACTTCTTCCTACATTGAGTTTGTTTTGGGGTCTACCTCTAGTTATTAATCTTTTAAAGTTCTTAATCACACCAAAACATGAAGATGTTGTTTTTGATAACAACTATGCTGATGATTTTGGATTATTTTATGATACTATGCTAGATAATTATGATAACGAGGAAGATTTAATTAACGATTACTTTTCAGACTTTCATTACTTTGATGGTATGGACGAATTAGATGTTGATGAAATTGCTGACGAGTCAGACCCTTGGCAATCATTTTGTGATCAGTTTGAGTATGACAATGACCAAAGCGATTGGGATTTATACTCAGATATTTACGAGTTCAACGATGTTGATTTGTCCTTTACTGATTATGTTGAGAAGTTTGATTATTAATTATTTCACAATTAACAAAAAGAAAGCAGAGGTAAAAGAAAATGAAAGATTATTCAAACGAAAAGAAAAACAACGCAACAGTTAGAGAGCGTGTATTCAAGGTTAACTTGTCTGACAATGATTTAAGAAATCTACTTGTTAAGGCTGGTACTGTGGGTTTAACTGTTGGTGATTTGCTTGCAAATTTTGTCCGCGACCTTGTATATAGTGATAAATCTAATGGTAGTGATGAAGAACGCATAGCAAATGATTATTATGATCGTTGTTTTCGTTGCAATTGTTATAATGATACATTGTTATCATATCTTATTGGTCATTATGGTATTGATGATGTTCGAGAATTTATCAATACTGTTGATGAGATAAATGAATTAAGAGAGTCTATTGCTGATTATAAAACAAATCCAGATAAATATGAAAATGATATAGATACAATGCAAGATGATTTAAGTGATGAGTTGCATATTTATAATTGTATGACTAGTGAATATTATGAAAACCACCCTAATATTGATATAGAACAAGAAATAGCTTTATGCCGAAGTTGGTTGAAAGAATATGATTAATGATTTCTTAGATGCATCCTATAAATTTATTGTTTGGCTTATGATTATAATTGTTTATATTATTGTTTGGAAATTTATTATTTGGTACCGTGATAAAGATTAGTAGAGGTTAAAAGCTATGTTGTTTAAATTATGCGAATGTGATGAGTGTCTTGGAGAATATGTATTTATTTTTCTTATCTTTGGTTTATTATTTGCTATTGGTATAAATTTTATTTTAGGTATGTTTAAAATTAAATAATTTTGCATTGTGGGTGGTTTAGAACACATAAAAAAGCCACTGACTGATATTAAAAAATTGGCGAAAAATAATAGGTGTTGCAATAATATCAAGAGTAGTTTGACATCTGACGAGGTGAAAGGCTTTCCACTCCTCTGCAATAAAAATAAATTAAGAAAGGATGTAGAAAATGTCAAAATTAAAAAAAGTTATGGGTTTTAAATCTGGAGAGTTTCAGCCTGATAACAAAGATGAAAAGGTTCATTTTACACACGTTTACGTAGCGTATCCTAAAGATGAAGTTGTTGGTTTATGTGTAGATATCTTCAAGTGTGTTTCTGATGATGTAATCAAAGACATCAAACCAGGAGATTATGTAGAAGCCTTTTTCAACGAAAACAAAAAAGTTGTTTTATTCGTTACAGAAACACCAACAGCAGAAGATTTGCAAGCCTTTGGCGAACCTGTTCCGGTTGAACAGCTAACGGAGGAATAACATTGAGTGACGAAGCAGTTAATGTTATTGTATTTGCTATTGGTATAATCGCCGGTATTCTTATAGCTAAAGCTTTTAGATTTTGGTGGTGATATAATGACTGATTATTTATTTAGCTTAGGCTATGGTATTGGTTCCGGTTTTATAATGTATACATCAATTAGCTTATTTAGTTATGGTATAAAGAGTTGTTTGAAATTTTTTAAATAGCTTTTATATAAATTTTAAATTAAGGGGGTGGGTTTATGTTTAAGTCTTTAATTGGTAAGATAAAGAGTAAAGCAAAGGTTATGCTTGCAGTAATGTCTATTGCAGTTATGATAGCAGTTTCCTGTATACCTGCTGGTGCTGAAGGTGAAACAACAATGGCAACTCTACAAGAATCTTTTAGTTCTTCACTTGCAACAGTTCAGAGCGATATTTTAGGCTTTATTGTTCTAGCATTGCCTGTTGGTCTTGCTATTTTTGGTACAGTTTTAGCAATTAAAAAAGGTATAACTTTTGTTAAAGGTTTAATTGGTAAAGCTTAATTTTAATATTCTCCTTTAAAAAAGGGCTGGGTGTAAAAGCCCAGCCTAAAATTTTACTAAATTAATTTATTAGCTTTTAGATTGGAGGCAAAAAAGTTCTAAGGCTAATAATTTGCTATATATCGAAAAAATTTTAAATGTCCCCTTTACGCAGTGTTAAAATCGTGTACAATGTTTCACCGACAACTCTTGAAATTTTATAATTTACTAGCTTTTGAGTTGTCGGCAACGACACCCAACACGATTTTATAAACGGAGTCAAGGGGCTTCCATTTAAAAATTTTTCAGCACAGAATTTTAGGCGGTGAATAAATATGATTTCTCTATATTCTGGAACACCTGGTAGTTATAAAAGCTATCATGCTACAGCAGATGCAGTACAGTGGCTCGGCAGGGGTAAAAATGTAATAGCTAATTTTCCTATAGATGCAAGTAAGTATTATAAGAAACGCAAGAAGCTTGGGCAGTTCTATTTTGTTCCGAATAGTGAATTGACTGTTGAGTACCTAATGCGTTTTCATCGCAACAACCACAAGCCCAATGTTTTAAAAGCTCAAACTCTTTTAATATTTGACGAAGCAAGTATACCTTTTAATGCTCGGCAGTTTGACAGAAAAGACCGCATGGATTGGATAAACTTCTTTGCTAATCATCGTCATTTTAACTATGAGATTATCCTTATAGCTCAAAATGATAGAATGATTGATAAACAAGTTAGAGGCTTATTTGAATATGAAATTAAACATAGAGCCTTAAAAAACTGGAATTTAGCATTTGCTTTGGTTAGTCTGATGTGTAAAGGTTTATATCACTGTGTTGAGTATTGGTATCCTTGTAAGCTTAAAACTGACACACAGCTAAAAAAGTTCAATCAAAAAATTGCTAATTGCTACGATACAATGGCTTTATTTAAGTTTCAGGACAAGGACAAGCTCTCTCATCACGCTGATCAGAGCGACACAAGTAGTCAAACTGATACCAAGCAAGCTAAAACGGTAGCAACAACTAATGTTGACCGTGAAAAAATAAAGCAACGACTAGCAAGTTTAAGAGGTGAAAACAGTGCTTAATGTTTATAGTAAAAATATCTTTGTCCGTATAGCGTTTACTTTTCTTTCTGTTGTGTTGTGCGTATTAATTATTTTTAACGCAGGTATTGTTGATTGTTTTGCAGTTGCTGGTGTTGATGATATTTTATTTTGGGTAATTGTTGCTGTACTTGGTTCTTGTGGTATTTCTTTTGCTACACTCGAACAAGCTAGAACAGGTGCAGATACATACTATAACAATTGCGACACAGCCACGCAAGATTTATTAAAAGCAAAAGCTGAAGAAATAAGTACTGTCGGTATAGTTGGTATTGCAAAACTTGCTTTACATTGGTGGACAAGCGAATGGTCAAAAATAATACAAGCTGTTGTTGCTACCTTTGGCACTGTTTCATCAGTTTCTGTTATTAATGATTATACTGCTGATTTTACGTTTAATTTGGGTGATACTGTAGTTTTTGAATGTGGTAATACTTTAGCTAATACCACAATAACTACTTTTAATAACTTGAAAATTGAGTGGTTCGGTCGTGATGTTTCATCTGACTTAATTCCTGCTGCCTATGGTAATGCTTATAACTATTATCTTGAAAATCGTCCTCCATTTGGTGGTCTGTATGCTTATTCTGTTGGGCCTTTAACCTTTTTCGGTAGTGAACTTGTACATAATGGTCAAGTATACTCTAGTACTGCCATATCTTACACAAATTTTAATAATTCTAATAGTCTTCTTTTTGGTTCTTTTAATATTGAACAGCTATTAGGTTTTGGCAATTTAATATTAAACAATACTCCTATTCAGTTTCATCACAATTATAATTCTGTCACAGGTTACAGTGCATGGTTTACTGATTCAGCCGGTAACAATTTAATTAGCAATGGTTTCTTTGCTGAAAATGGTTTAGCTGTTTCTGAAAGTATATGCCCAAATGGTATTTTTAAATCATACGAAGATTTAAGCAATTGGGTTTATGATTTAATAATGCAACCGTCTGTTACTGGTAATCCTAGTATTGATGGTGTTGTTTACCCTGGCAACGACACTTGGCATGACGGTAGTATTAATGATAATGTTGATACTGAAAGTCCAACAATTGGTATTGCAGTACCTTTAGATGATAGCCTGACAACAGATTACACCTCAGACAAGGCAAGAGACATTGCTAATGCTGATACTAATATAAAACCTGACAATACTGGGAAGCTTCCCCCAGGGTTACCACCTATGACATTGCCGGAAATTTTATTCAAAACTAAATTCCCATTCTCTTTGCCATGGGATTTATATTGTCTTTTCGTTGGTTTATATGCTGAACCTGTTGCACCTAAATTTGATATACCTTTTAAATTTGAACGTTTAGGCATTGATTATACTATCACTATAGACATTTCTGAGTATGAAGAATTTGCTAATCTTTCTAGAATGTCATTATCTGTTATTTTTGTGATTGCGTTAATATTATTATCTCGAAAGCTAATAGGTGCTTAATATGGATATATTTAATCAAATTTGGGAATGGTTAAGCAATTTATTAACTGATACATTACAATGGATTATTGATTTATTGCCTGATAGTCCTTTTACAGCTATTGATTTTAGTGCAATAAGTCCTTATCTAGGATACATAAATTATTTTATACCCATAGATTTTATGCTATCAACCTTTTTATTATGGTTGTCTGCAATAGCTGTATATTATTGTTACAGTTGTGTATTGCGTTGGCTTAAAGTTATTAATTAATCTTCAATGGGGCGGCGACCGTGTCAACGGTGGGGACCCATTGAAGATTAAAAGGCTTTAAGCCAAGAAAACATATAAAACTAAATAATTTAAAGTTTGCGAACAATTTTATTGGTTGTTCGCTTGGGTAGCAAGGCTAACAGCTACCCTCTACATACATCTACTTTCTATTTTATTCTGCGGAGGCTTTACAATGAATGCTATTATTCATAAAACAGAAAACAAAATACTAATTGACTGGTTTGCTTTTACTTCCAAGAATGCTGAACCTTTCGACATTATCGAAATGTTAGGTATGCAAGATATAACATTTGAAGAAACTTTCGGTGCTCGTGGTTGGAAAAAGCGTTTATATTTCTGTGGCATATCAATACATTATGATGGACATGACGGAATGATATGGCTTGAAATGTCCGGACAAGGTTGCAGAACATTTGAAACACTTGGTCACGGCGATTTCAATGTCTTGTGTGATTATGTTATAGATAACCCTGATGATGTTAATATAACACGACTTGATGTTGCCTATGATGACTATAAAGGTTATTTAAATTTACCTGCAATAACTCAAGATACATTAAATGGTAATTTTATAGCAAAAACAAGAGAATGGCATGTTAATATTTCCAATTCAGGTACCTGTGTTACGCACGGTAGCAAGCGTGGTAGTGTTATTATTAGAATTTATGATAAATCTGCAGAACGTAACAAAACAGAGGAGATACCACACTGGGTTAGATGTGAGATAATGCTTCGTCGTGAGCGTGCATTTGAATTTATAAAGTTGCTTCGTCCATCTGAAGATTATACCTGGTCTGATACATTAAATAAATATGTACCTGTTCGTGAAGCTGAAACAATAGATCATCTATATTTCTTAATCTTAAATCATTATTTAAGATATATAGAACGCTCTGACTCTGACAGTAACAAGTGGCGTTCAGAAATGGCATGTCACTGGGTAACTTTTGCAACTCATGTAACTGCAGATAGTAAGTCGTTGTATGTTAAGCCTGGTATTGAATATAATGCATTAAATCTTTCTCATTATGTATCAAATCGCAACGCTGGTCCTATTTTTACATATATTCGTCTATTTGGTATAAATGATTTAGTGGAGCGTGTCAATCAAAAAGCACCAATTAATTTAAACCCTAAGTATAAAATGCTTCTTGCAGAAGATGAAGAGTTAAAGCGAAAGGGTGTTAGTGTTGACTGTCGCTGAAGCTTATGACTTATTTATGCAAGAACAGAAATTCAGAGGCAATTCACCGTACACATTAGAATATTATAAAAGAGCTTTAAGTATGTTTATTAGTTTCTGTTCTCCAATGTTAGATATTGAGGACTTAGATATTTTATTGTTTAAATCATATCAATTCTATCTATATGAAAATCGTAATATTAATAAAATATCTGTAAGAACCTATGCTAGAGCAGTTAAAGTTCTATATAGATATTTATACTTTGAAAATCTAATTGATATTGATATAAATAGATTAAATCTTATGAAAGCAAATAAAGAAGTTATATTACCTTTATCAGATAATGAAGTAACAATATTATTGAATTATTTTGATAACACTAAATATATATCATGCCGAGATAAAACTATTTGTATGCTTATGCTTGACTGTGGACTGCGACTAGGTGAGGTTGTTAATCTTAAATTATCAGATATTGATTTTTACAATCATTACTTAGTAATTAACGGAAAAGGTTCTAAACAGCGTGTTGTTCCGTACGGATCTGCATTGTCAAAACAGTTTTCTAAATATTTTCAATTTAGAAACAGTGTTATAACAGAAAGCAACAGTGTTTTTCTTACTCAGAAAGATACATCAATAACACATAATACAATAAAGATGTTATTTTCACGAGTTAAGAAAAATTCATCACTCCATAGAGTTTACCCACACTTGCTCAGACATACCTTTGCAACAAATTTTGTATATAATGGTGGCAATCTAGAAGTGTTGCGTGTGCTGATGGGGCACTGTAACATTAATATTACACAAATTTATATTCATTTGGCAGCACAAATGCACATGATTAATGATAATTACAACAGTCACCTTGACAATTTATTAAATGATGACAAAAAAAGAGAGTAGCCTAAACTACTCTCTTTGTGGCTCCCCCAACTGGGCTCGAACCAGTGACATCATGATTAACAGTCATGCGCTCTACCGACTGAGCTATGGAGGAATATCGGTAATGTGTATTTATTATCTGCATTAAGATAACAAATATGCACAAAATGTTGGCGTCTTCCTATTTTCCCAGGTCGTCACCAACCAAGTATCTTCGGCACTACTGAGCTTAACTTCTGTGTTCGGGATGGGAACAGGTGGACCCT
>JAXJTR010000082.1:0-2872 GCA_036309465.1 Acutalibacteraceae bacterium | reverse complement strand
TTTTAAGCACCTCCTGAAAACATTATTTTCAAAAAGGCTAAAAATATACATTTTAATTATATCATTATTAATTGAATAAAGCAACAAAACAAATTTATGGTTTTAGGCAACCTTGTACAAAGCTCTTTGGCTGTTTTTTGGGTAGGAATCTATTGGAACTTAAAACTCTTATTAATACATTAAATACTAATTATTTATAATTAATTTACAAATTCTAACAAAAATATTTATTGATAATAACATAAAAAAGTGATATAATTGCCTCAATAAATAAGGAGGTTAATTACTTTTATGCTTAAAATTTTAGATTTAACAAAAATATACGGTGACAAGGTTGCTGTTGACCATTTATCCCTTGAAATAAATGCCGGCGAAATTTACGGATTTATTGGTCATAATGGTGCTGGTAAAACTACTACTATTAAGTCCTGTTGTGGTATACAAACCTTTGATTATGGTGAAATTTACATAGATGGTGTTTCAATAAAAGAAAAACCTATTGAGTGTAAAAAAAATATTGCATACCTACCTGATAATCCTGATTTGTATGACTTTTTATCAGGAATTAAATATTTGAATTTTATAGGCGATATGTATAAAATGAGCAAAGAAGATAGAGAAAGTCAGATAAAATATTTAGGAGATATGCTTGAAATGACCCCTCATCTTGCACAACCTATAAACAGCTATTCCCACGGTATGAAGCAAAAGCTTGCTATAATTTCTGCTTTTATGCACAAGCCTAAGCTGTTGCTAATGGACGAGCCTTTTGTTGGTCTTGACCCTAAGGCATCTCATTTATTAAAGCAAGAAATGAGAAAAATGTGTGAAAATGGCAGTGCTATATTCTTCTCGACACACGTATTAGAGGTTGCAGAAAAATTATGTGATAAGATTGCTATTATTAATAATGGTAAGCTTGTAATTAGTGGCAATACAAAAACCGTACTTGGTAATGCTTCTCTGGAAGATGTATTTCTTGGATTGGAGGGCAACAATGGTTAAGACAGTATTGCAACTAACAAAAGTTCGTTTGCTGGAAATGGGAAATTCGTTAGTTTTAAAGTTTAATAAAAAAAATAGTGCAAACGAGCAATCAACAGGAGCAAGTAAAATAGTATTAATAATACTGGCGGTATTTTTTATGCTTATGGTGTCATTTTCATTTTTTACTATTTTTATAACTTTGGCACTTGTAACAAATGAATATCAATGTAATGAACTATTTTTTATAGTTGCAGGAATTGCCTCTATTGGTTTTTCCTTATTAGGTAGTGTTCTTGCATCTCAAGCTTATTTATTTGAGGCAAAAGATAATGAGCTACTTATTAGTATGCCCATACCGCCATTGGCAATATTAATAAGCCGAGTTATATCACTATACATACTTAATTTAATTTACGGTTTAATAATTGCATTACCTGCCAATATTTCTTATGGTTTAATATGCGGATATTCAATAACAGGATTTATTTTTAATTTCTTTATAACATTACTTATCCCTATGTTTGCCACAGCTTTGTGCTGTGTTTTGGGTTGGATATTATGGATGATTACATCTAAAATACCTTTTAAAAATCTTGTAAACTTTTTACTTAGTATTATTGTTATAGCAAGTATAATGCTTTTAAGTGCATTTGGCGAGCCTGTAATAGAATCTATTATAGAAAACATTGACCAAAGTATATCTTTTATAAAGACTTTCTTCCCACCACTATATTGGTATAGTAATGCTATTTGCAATGGCGATGTAATTTCTTTTGTTTTATTGACAGTTTTATGTGTAGTATCTATTGTATTGGTATTCGTGGTTATATCTAAATTTTATATAAAAATTATTTCAACAAAAGCTACAGTTAAAAAGAAAAAATATATTGCTAAGCCTATGGAGCAAAGCTCTGTATTAGTTGCTTTATTAAAAAAAGAGTTTGCAACAATTATATCTAAGCCAATGTATCTTCTTAACTGTGGTATGGGTACAATTTTTGCTTTTATTTTTGGAATAATCTTGCTAATAAAAGGTAACGAAACGTCTGAGCTAATAGCACAAGAACCATTTATAACTAATATTATAGGTTTTGTTATAGTTTTAGCATTATCTATGATGAATGTACTTAATGAAGTTTCGGCACCTAGTATTTCTTTAGAGTCTAAAACATTATGGATATTAAAAACTATGCCTGTGGATTATATGGATATTTTTATGGCTAAAGCATTGATGTCTCCTGTAATTTCTATACCTGGTATAATTTTTATGACAGTATGTATTACCATTGTTTTTCCTGTAACTGTAACTGTAATTGATATTATTTTTATGATAATATTACCTATTATGTGTGCAATGCTTTCAGGACTATTGGGAGTGTTTATAAATTTAAAATTCCCACGCTTCGACTACACATCTGAAATTGCTGTTGTAAAACAAAGTTTAAGCGTTGTATTAACTATGCTAGTATCAATATTTGTTGCATTTATACCATTTAGTATAGCATTTTTTATTGCTTTATTTTCACAAGGCAGTGCTATGCTATTGCCTTATGGTGTTTGCACCATTTATTTTGCGATTGTACTTACCGTATTATATGTATTACTAAAAACTAACGGAAGAAAAACTTTTGAAAAGCTTTAATCTTCCTCTTATAAAAATTTATTAAATAGAAAGAAGCAGACAACAATTGCAATGAATGTTGTCTGCTTCTGTTTTTACAGGGTTAATATAAAAACTAGTTAATAGTTAATTAGTAAAATGGTTGTTAGCATTATATTCTGTGTATGAATAATCTGCCGGTGGATTTTTCAAAGTTAAATTTGTATCTACCGCCCTCGGCAACAAGTACAGAAGGTAATATAAATGAAGAATTAAGTGTTCTTG
>JAXJTR010000081.1:0-3508 GCA_036309465.1 Acutalibacteraceae bacterium | reverse complement strand
CATTAAAGGTATTCATTTGAGAGTATATTCAGGACTTAATAGTTGCGGTGAAAAAGATAAAATAACTAGTATCTATTTAGCAGCATTATTTGCATATAAATGTGAGAATTTTACACTTGGTGCGGAATATAATCACATTTTAAATTCTAAAATCTATAATCAAAAAATCAAGAATTGTGAAAAAACAAGAACAATAGGCGAACCTGAAATATGTCCAGAATGCGGTAATACATATATTCTAAGAAGTGGTAGTCAAAAAGTATGTGAGAATTGCAGAAAAAAGTATACAAACAAAAAGAAGATAAAACCTAACGCTGACTACAAAGCAAAAAATTATGATACTTGTATTTTCTATCTAAAAAAAGGAGAGAAGCAGGGAATTCAAGAATATGCTGAAAAGAACGGAATGAGCTTTAACGAGTTTGTAAATCTTTCTATTAAGACCTTTATGGAAAACAATAAAGAAAATAACAAATAAACTACGCTAGCTTTTTATTAGAGTAGTTTTATCAATGGGTTTTAGATTTATTAGTTTAATTATAAGAGATTGCAGCGACAAATAGTTCTTTAAGGAGAGCCAATTTCTGTAATTACAAGTTCTGTAAAATGTAACGATTAAGAACCGATTCTTATAATTAACAAGTTCCGTAAAGTGTAAGGTTTGAGAACTGGTTCCTAAAACCAACAAGTTACGCAAGATGTATTGGTTAGGAACCAGTTCCTAAAAACTGCAAGTTGTGTAAGGTGTAATGATTGGGAACCAGTTCCTAAAAGTCTCAAGTTCCTTATATTGCAAACCTTGATTTAATATAAGAGCATAATGATTGACAATTAAAAGTGGTAATCGGACTAATAACAACAGCAACAACAATCCAAACAATACATCCACAGGCAACACCAACGCAGGTGTAACTATACAAAATAAGACTGTGAATAACAATACAAACAATAATAATACAGGTAATTCAACTCCTCCAAAGGTTTGGCAAGAAGCTGAGTATAAAACTGTTCATAATCCTGTTGAAACAAAGAAAGTATGGGTAGTAGATCAGGAAAGCTATACTTACGAAGAGCCTGTGTACGAGAGTGACAGTGTTTATATTTGTAATGATTGCAATTTAGCTTTTACTGATGATGATACATTAGATGAACATTTAATATATGAATAAAAAAATAGTGGTAAAGCAAGTTATCGTGTTGAGTATCAACAAATTCAAATAGGTACAAAAATTGTAGCCGTAGAGGAAAAAGGAAACTGGGACACTCAAGTAGTTAAAGAAACTTGGGAAGAGAAAGTGCTAGAAAGGGAAGTAGGGTATCATTAATTATCCAGCCGTATTCTTCAGTACACATTACCTATATATTAAAGGGTCTGTCTTACTAGTGATTAGTAAGACAGACCCTTTTTATTTTTTATAGATATAAGTATATAACTATTAGCTGTTAAAAATTTACGAGCGTATTGCCTTTATTAATAAATCCTCCACTATTTAAATCAAAATCAGAAAAACCCTGACAAACATTTATACATAGATTATTATCTATGCTATCAGCAAGGATAAAATAACCGATATGTACTGTTGTTTCACTATTTGCAGAAATATCAATATAGTTTGGATTATTGGTGTTTTCGTTTGAAAAATCGTCGTAAATCCATTCGGTAAGACTGTAACTGTGATTTTCATCATATGAGATATTATCGTACTGATTATACAGATTTTCAATCTTATTTAACATACTTAATCCTGATTTATTAACAATGCTATGATAAATACAGTAATCATTTATGTCTGTGTTTGATGTGTTTTTTAGTGTAACTGTTTCGTAGACATATTTTAAATCATATTTTTTTATTTCTTGAATAGTTGAAAGTGAATTAATCCCATCACCTCCACCGTAACAGGTAACCTCCAACGGTTTAATCTTACCATCTTCGTCTAGATATTTTTTCTTGAAATCCTCATTCATCATACTTAGGTTATCAGAAATTTCAACGCTGTTAACAGTAAGTTCAATATGATTTTCATCTTCTAAATAAATAGTATCTCCTATTTCAAAAAATCTATTATATTTTTCGCTGTAGGCATTGTTATACTCAGAAAAATTATAGTAGTGTGAGTTATCCTCTATAATATCATCACTCCATTTACAAACAATAGGAAAGCAATCATTCTTTGTCCCTTTTGAAAGAGTAACGCTGGCAAGAATTTTATATAGTTCTTCCTTAGAAATATCTGTACCTACATAACCATTAAGCATATAATCAAAATCAGCAAAATACATATAAAAGCATTTGTCAATTTCAGGATGTTCTTTAGTGTAATCCTTATAAATCTGCTTTTGGATATAAAGCAGATCGTTTCCGTTGATTGTTGTAAGCTCACTATCTATAACATCTGTGTTATCAGCAATAATCTTATCGCAGTCGGATACATCGTACAAAATAAGTGATAAACCACCCATAGCGTAGGTATCGGAAAAACTATATTTACTCTCATTAACAGAGGTGAAATTGTTTGGTAGATAATCAAATTTTACTTTGATGTATTCGTAATGATCAATTTCACTTGATTTTTCTAATTCAAGAGTATTTTTATCAAGTATAAGTTTTTCTGAATACTTTCCATTTTTCTCAATATACATATTATAAAGTTTAGAGACTGCACACACACTTACAGTTGATGTTACTATAAGTAGAACAGCGACCAATAATGTTGTGAATTTTTTCGATTTCTTATTAGAAATCTTGTTTGTTGCATTAGTATTAAGCAATTTTTCTTTAAACTCATCAGATGGTACAATATTTTCAAATGTTTCTTTATACAATTCTTTATTCGTTTTCATTTCGCCAAACCTCCTGAAGTATATTTTTCAGTTTGGTTCTTGCTCGTAGTAAACGAGTTTGAACCGTAGTTTCTTTCACTGAAATAAGTTCTGCTATCTCTTTTACAGAATAATCCTCAAAGTAATACAAATGGACTACCACACGATATTTTTCGGGAAGAGACATTATAGCTCTATAAAGCTCATAATGCTCATCTTGGTTTTCTAGTGTATAATAGTTATCACCTTTAAATTCATCAAATAAAACAACTTTTTTATTCCAAGAGGATAGGAACATATGCTTACAATTATTAACTGTCATTTTAACAAGATAATTTTTCATATGTTCATCACTATCAAAGGTTTTATTTACTTTATAAAAACTTAAAAATGTATTCTGTACCACATCCTCAGCATCTTGTCGATTTATACAATAACTGTAGGCTATTTTGAAAAGAGAGTCAGTATACAAATTTACAGCTCTTATGTAATCTTTATCATTCATTACCTCTTTCCTTTCTTATTAATAACAATATTGTTGCTAAATTAATAAATTTTATATTTCAAAAGTACTTTCGCTTATATTAGTCCTTTAAACTTAATAATATCACAAAATATTTAATTTTTTTGTTAGTAAGGTAGTTAGTTCTCCTTTTAGAATATTAATTTTATTTCTGAATAGGAT